>CAZQYT010000072.1:0-5040 GCA_964597475.1 uncultured bacterium
CTGGATATGAGGATGGTTTTAATGTATGGCTTGTTCTAGTGATGGTATTAACGATTGGTGTTTTTATTGGCTTTATATTAGGTTTTTTTCAAATTATTTCTCAAAAGAAAGAAATTTTTTCATTAAAATCACGATTAAAGCAGATACAAGTTGAATTAGATGGCTTACGGAATCAAAATATAGAAGATGATATCGAAATATTAGATGAAATGAGTGACAATATATATGATTAATATGGTTATTTCATTATTAGTTGTAATCTTAATTACATACTTCATAATAGTTTATGTTTTTAATTATAAAACTAATCAAAAAGGTAAAGTTAAAGATTTATATGCAGAGGGTTTAGATTTATTGGTTTCTGGAAAAAGGAATATAGCATATCAGAATTTTAAAGAAATAATTAAAAAAGATTCTAATAACATTAAGGCATATTTACGTTTAGGACAAGTATTACGTGAAAGTAATAATCCTAAAAATGCTTTAAAAGTTCATCAACAATTATTACATCGAAAAAAACTTAATTTCCATGATAAAATTGATCTACATAAAAATCTGGCTCTGGATTATTATTGTAATAATGATTTTCGAAAATCAATTAGAGAATTAGAAACAATTATCAAGTTAGATAAAGGGAATGAATGGGCAATTGGTTATTTGGTTAAAGTATATTGCAAAATTCAAGATTGGCATAATGCAAGTGTATTTTTACAGAAGCATCAAAAAGTTACAAATACTACAGATAATCATAAAGTTGGTTTATATAAAATTCAAGAAGGACGTATTTTAATAAAAAAAAATATGTTTAATGAAGCAAGACAGAAATTTGAAGAAGCGCTAGAAATTTGTAGTGATTTGGCTGCAGCCTATTATTTTATGGGGAATTCATATAGCGCTGAGAGTGAAGTAGCATATCAGAAATCTTTGCAAAATAAAAAAGATATTGTTTTTGATGAAAATGAATATGATAATGATAAGCTAAATGATGCTACGTCATTATTAGATAAAGCTATTCCAATGTGGGTTAAGTATGCTGAGATTAAGCCAAAACAAGCTTGGATGGTAATACATTTGTTAAAAGATGCATTATTTGCTTTAGATAAATATTCTGAATTTGAAAATATCTTAAAACAGATAATTGAAAATGATGGAAATAATATTGAAGTTATTGCGAGTTTATCAGAAATATTATCTCTTCGGGGTAAAGATGTGGAAGCTTTAGAGCTTATTGAATCTGCAATTGAGCAAGACCCATCATCATTATTGGTAAAATTAATTAAATTAAAGCACCAGGCAAAGAAAGAACAAGGAAGTAATGAGTATATAAGAAGTTTAGATGAAATAATTCATTTTCTTGTTAGAGATGAGGGCTTTCAAATTTATAAAGATACAAATACTGATCCAGATATTCTTTGGCTATATGAAACTTCAGCAGAAGATGGGGATATTGTATTATGAAAATTATTTTTATTAGTATTTTTTGTTCATTATTGTTTGCTCAAGATAAAATTGATGTATTAATAGATGATGTCCTTGCAGGCATAAAAGATAGTGCGAATTATTATTTGCCTTTTTTTGAGCAAAGTTATCCTAATAATCCTAAAATGTTATTTTTAAAGGGTTTGTTAGAAGTTGATGGAGAAAAGGCTATGCAGACTTTTGTTAAAATTTATAATAATCATCCTACAAGTGAATATGGTGATGATGCAGTCATGAAAGTTTCGGAATATTATTATACATCTGGACTATATGTAAAAGCTACAGAATGGTTGAAAAAAATGCCATTATATTATACTCGTTCAGAGCATATTGAACGAGCATTGAAATTATTTATGAATTCATTAATTGTTTCTGGAAATAAAGATACTGCAATTTTTTATTCTCAGGTTTTTAAAAAACAATTTCCTTTAATAGATGTTGATGAGAAAATAAACTCATTATTAAGATCTTATGGTAATGACAATAAAATATCTCAAGAATATGGTTCTAGCGAACATAGAGTCAATGATAAATTTGAAAATCAGATCCATAATAAAAAAATAATTAAAGATACAAATGAATTTTCTTTACAATCAGGTGCTTTTGGTGCAAAAGAAAATGCTGAAAAACAAAGACTTATTTTAAATAATGCAGGCTTTGATGCTCGAGTCATTGATCTTAAAAGGAATAAAAATAGGCTATATGTAGTTAGAATAGGTTTTTATGATACAAAAGAAGAAGCAGAAAATATTGCAAATAAAATCAAGTCTAAATTAGACTTGTCAACGATAGTAGTAAATAATAAATAATTTTTTTTAATTTAATTATTAGGAGATATTTATGAGATATATTCATATATTATTTATGTGTGTCTTGTTTGGTCAAAACATAAATTTTGATAATATGTCTTCAAATGAAGGTTCGACAGGTAGTATTGGGACTGTTACAATTAATGATGAAGTATATAATCAATTATCTCTTAGACCTGAAATTCCATTTGGAAAACTGGGGGTTGGTTTAGATATTTATTTATATTTTAATGATGATGGAATGTATTGGAAAAGTTGGGATTTTTCAAGTGGTGCTGCAGCATATAGGACAATTATTGATAAAATTTATTATTTAAGATGGGGTAAGCCTGGAGATGATTTGTATTTTAGAGCTGGTGCTTTAGAGTCTGTTACTTTAGGACAGGGGATTTTAGTAAATAATTATTCTAATATTATGGAGTACCCTGAAGTGAGGCAGGTTGGATTGGATTTTCAAGCTAAATTTTCAGATTTTGGCTTTGAATTCATTCATAGCAATTTTAAAGTTATTTCACCAGGAATTATGGCTTTACGTGGATCATATAAATATTACGGTATTTCATATGTTTTAGACTTAGATCAATATGCAGGTTTAAAGGATAGTGATGGTGATTCCTATCCAGATAATTATGATGATTATCCTTATGATGATGATAAGAATAATACTGCTTGGGAAATTTATTTAGAGAATCCATCAGTTTGGAATGCATTGTGTACAGATGAATCTAATTGTAATATGGAAGATATATTGTCAAATTATTTAGGTAATACATATAATGCATATGATCCTGAAACAGCTGATAGAGATCCAATTTCTGCCATTGCCTTTGATTTTAGTTATCCATTTTCAAATAAGTTTACTTTATATTCTCAATTTGCCCAGTTAATGGGAGAAGTAGATATGTGGACAGGTACGGAGATTAATACTGAAAAACTTGGCTGGGGAGCTGTCCCCATTGGCATTAAAGCTAAATTAGGCTTAGTAGATTTGCGTGCTGAATTAAGAACGAATTCTCGAAGGTTTATGTTTAATTACTGGGATAGAGCATATGATGTAAATAGAGTAACAATAAGTGCAAATAGTGAGCCCATGACAAAAGAATCATTGCTTTATCAATATGGAAAGTTATCAGGTTTTTATTCTCAAGCTACCACGAGTATAATGGATATATTTACATTTGGCTTTGGTTATCAAAGTATGTCAGGAGAAAAATGGGATGATGATTTGAAAATATACGTAGATGATGAAAGTAATCAAACTTTATTATCAACGATAAAAATGAATCCTTCAATTGTCCCTAAAATAGGCAAAGCGGAAGCTTTTTATCAGCAAAGTAATGTGCCTAACCCATTTAAGTTCAAACCTGATATAAATACAATTTGGGGATATGATTTAGGTGTAGAGTTTTCATCAGATGTAATGTTGATATATAAAGTGCGAACTAATTATATTGTTGACTTAGATGTCCCTGGTGAATTTGTTCCTCAAAAATCAGTTCAAATAGAAACGCAGTTTAATTTTTAATTGAAATATTCTTCTTTAGAAATAAGGCAACAGTTTATTGATTTTTTTGAAAAAAAAGATCATAAATTCATACGCAGCTCTTCTGTAGTTCCTCTGGATGATCCTACCCTTTTGTTTACAAATGCAGGAATGAATCAATTTAAACCTTATTTTTTAGGTTTGCAAAAACCAAAAAATTTAAGAGTCGTAAATTCTCAAAAATGTATCAGAGTAAGTGGTAAACATAATGATTTAGAAGAAGTTGGTGTTGATGATTATCATCATACATTTTTTGAAATGTTAGGTAATTGGTCATTTGGTGATTATTATAAAGAGGAAGCAATAAAATGGGCTTGGGAATTATTGACTGATGTTTGGAATTTAGATAAAAATCGTTTATGGGTAACTATTTTTCAAGAGGATGGTGAGTCTGGTGAAATATGGAAAAAAAATACAGATATTAATCCTGATCGTATTTTGAAATACGGACATAAAGATAATTTTTGGGAAATGGGTTCTACAGGTCCTTGTGGACCTTGTACTGAAATTCATTATTATACGGGTAAGAATCTAGATGAACAAATTTCTGCTGGCGTCAATTCTTTACCAGAATATAGAGAGATTTGGAATTTAGTTTTTATTCAATTTAATAGAGATGGTAATGGAGTATTAACAGATTTACCTCAAAAGCATGTAGATACAGGCATGGGATTTGAAAGAATTACTGCAATTTTAAATAATAAATCTTCTAATTATGATACGGATCTTTTTTTTGAAATAATTGGAGAAATTATAAAATTAACTGGTAAGAAATATGATTTTAATGATGGAGTTCCACATAGAGTCATTGCTGATCATATTCGTATGTTAGTTTTTTCAATAGCTGATGGCGCCATGCCTAGTAATGATGGTCGTGGTTATGTTTTAAGGAGAGTTCTTAGGAGGGCTGCAAGATTTGGAAGGATTTTGGAAATGCATAAACCTTTCATATATAAATTAGTTGATTCTGTATGTCAAATAATGGGAAACACATATACTGAAATTAGAGATAAGCAGAAACATATTCAAAAAGTAATTAAATCTGAAGAATTAGCATTTAATGAAACTTTGGATAGGGGGTTGGAGGTTTATGAAAAAATTACTAGAGATTTGTCTGAAGGTGATATAATCCCTGGTAAAAAGGCTTTTAAGTTATATGATACATATGGTTTTCCATTAGACCTTACAGAATTAATGGCTCGAGATGAT
>CAZQYT010000072.1:5050-6500 GCA_964597475.1 uncultured bacterium
AATAAATTGCATGGATGAGCAAAAACAACGTGCAAAATCTTCAAAAGAATATTCAATGAATTCTGAAAATATTGATTGGAAATTATTAAATGATGATTCATTTACGGAGTTCTTGGGATATGATGATAATGAAGCATCATCTAAAGTTATTAAATATTATAAAAATAATGATCATATGGGCTTAGTACTCGATAAAACTCCATTTTATGCAGAATCTGGTGGTCAAATAGCAGATTCAGGGTATTTGATTTCTAAAAATATTAATTTTAGAGTTGATGATGTCCAAAAAATAGGAGATCATTTTATTCATATTGGCCAATTAGAGAAGGGGGAAATTGATTCCCTTGGTAAAATTGATGCAAAAATTAATATAAAACGTCGAGATTCAATAAAAAGAAATCATACAGCAACTCATTTGCTTCATCAAGCATTAAAAGATGTATTGGGAGAACATGTCGAACAAGCTGGATCAATGGTAGGAGATAAGTTTCTTCGTTTTGATTTAACTCATTATGAACAAATATCTGATGCGCAAATTACTGAGATTGAAGGTTTGGTTAATAAAATTATATTAGATAATATAAAAGTTGATACAGAGATAAAATCATTTAAAGATGCTCAAGAAGATGGTGCGATGAGTTTATTTGGTGAAAAATATGGAGAAATAGTTAGAGTTGTAAGTGTTTTAGGTTTTTCAAAAGAATTGTGTGGAGGTACTCATGTTGATAGAACTGGTGATATTGGTTTTTTTAAAATTATATCTGAAACAGCTTTAGCCTCAGGAATTCGTAGGCTTGTTGCTAAAACTGGTATGGCTACATATGATTTTACTACAAAGCAAAATGATTTGATTAAAAATATAAAAAATAAATTAAAATGTTCCGAGAGTGATATTATAAATAGGTTAGATGTGTTATTAGATGATAAGAAAAAATTAGAAAAAGAAAATGCTAGATTAAATCAAGAAGGAAATTTAATTGAAATTGATAATATTATGGATTCTATTGAAGAAATTAATCAATATAAATTAATTGTTCATAAAGTGGATTTTACTGGAGATTTATTGAATTTAGGTGATATTTTTAGAAAAAAAATAAAAAAATGTGGAATAGTTTTAATAGGTACAATTCAGAATAGTAAAGCAATGCTTATGTGTTCAGTTACTGATGATTTGTTAGATAAGATTAAAGCTGGGGATATTGTACGTAAATTAGGTGTGATTATAGGAGGTGGTGGTGGAGGTAAGCCTCATGTTGCGATGGCCGGGGGCAGTGAGGTTTTAAAAATAGATTATGCATTAGAGCATGGTAGAGAAATAATTAAAAAAATATTAGAAGATTAAATATGGCGGATAATAAAAATATTTTTCAACAGTCTTTAAAAGGTAGAATGGGTGTCCAAATTCCTGAGCGTGATGTGCCTGATATTAGATTTGATGATATTATTTCAT
>CAZQYT010000073.1:0-917 GCA_964597475.1 uncultured bacterium
ATAAATTTGAATTATTCAATGTTGAATATAGATTTCCAATTTATAAAAAATGGGGAGGAGAGTTATTTTATGATACTGGAAGTTTATTAAATACAAATAAATTACTCATATATGATTTTAAACATAATTATGGAATAGGCGTCACATATGACACTGCAATTGGACCATTTAGGTTAGAATATGCAATTCCAAATAAAAATAAAAATATAAAAGACGGGACAATCCATGCCTCGATACTTTAAATTTTTTAATGAAAATAAAAGGAGAGCGATGAAACATAACAAATCAATATTATTTATAATTTTATTAACTGCATGCAATAGTTCAACTGAAAATAAGTGGAATAAGGCAATGGATATGTTGGAAAATAAAAAATTAAAAGATTCGATTACAATATTTAATGAAATAATTAATAACCATCCACAATCTGAATATGCAATTAAATCACAGTTTCAAATAGCAGAGATATATTTAAATGAAAAAAAGAACTATGACATAGCAATTGAAGAATTTGATAAAGTTATAAATCTGTCACCTTCATCAACAGAGGCTAAAAATGCTCTTTTTATGATATCTTATATACATAATAATTATCTAAATGGATATTCGAATGCAATTATTAATTATAAAAAATTTCTTAATAAATATCCCAATGATGATTTAGTTCCATCTGTTGAATATGAGTTAAAAGGTCTAGAACAATATCAATTGCAAATAGACTCACTAAACAACCTGATAAATAAATAATTATGAATAAAAATACTACATCTAAATTAAATGATGAAATATTAGAAAGATCAAATTTCATAAATGAAATTCAATTAAATATAAAAAAAATAATTATTGGTCAAGAGAAATTAATAAATAATTTAATTATAGCCATTTTGTCAGACGGCCACGTTCTGCTTGAAGGTGCG
>CAZQYT010000073.1:927-6444 GCA_964597475.1 uncultured bacterium
GCCTGGATTAGCAAAAACATTATTAATCAAAACCCTATCATCTATCATTAATACAGAATTCCAGCGAATTCAATTTACCCCAGACTTATTGCCAGCAGACATTATTGGAACATTGATTTATAATCAATCGGAATCTACATTTGAAATAAAAAAGGGGCCAATTTTTTCAAATATTATTTCAGCTGATGAAATAAATCGTGCTCCAGCATAAGTTCAATCAGCACTTCTCGAAGCAATGGAAGAACGACAGGTTACAATTGGCGATAATACATACAAACTCGATAGCCCATTTTTTGTAATGGCAACTCAAAACCCAATTGAACAAGAGGGAACATATACTCTCCCGGAAGCTCAAGTGGATAGATTTATGTTTAAATTATTAGTTGATTACCCAAATAAAGATGAAGAAATTCTTATATTGGAAAAAATGATTAACATACAGCCTGAAAAAATTAAATTATCAAAAATTAACCTTCAGAATATTTTCAATGCTAGATCTACAATAGATAAAATCCATCTATCAGATAATATAAAAAGATATATAATATCAATAATTAATGCTACAAGATATCCAGAAGAATATAATTTAAATGATATTTCACAATTAATATCTATTGGGGTGTCACCTAGAGCCACAATTTATTTGGGTAAAGCAGCTAAATCTATTGCATTTAGTAAAAATAGGGGCTATGTAATACCTGAAGACATAAGAGAGATAGGTGCTGCAGTATTAAGGCATAGAATAGTAACAACCTATGAAGCCGATGCTGAAGAAATTACAACTGATGAAATCATTAGTGAAATTTTTGACGCGATCCCCATACCATAACATTATGATCCCTCCTGAAATAATTAAACAAATTAGATTAATTGAAATTAAAACTAAAAAAATTGTAAACAACCTGTTTGTTGGAGAATACCATTCTGCCTTTAAAGGTGCAGGCATAGAATTTTCAGAAGTAAGAAAATATGTACCAGGTGATGATATAAGAGGAATAGATTGGAATGTTACTGCTAGAGCTGGCACCCCTTACATTAAAAAATTTAATGAAGAAAGAGAATTGACTGTAACCATAATTATAGATGTAAGTGGTTCTCAATATTACGGCACAGGCATTATGCTAAAATCAGACCTTATTATTCAGATTGCATCAATATTAAGTTTTAGTGCAATTAAAAATAATGACAAAGTTGGATTGATTTTATTTTCTGATAAAATAGAAAAATATATTCCAGCACAAAAAGGAAAAACACATACTTTAAGAGTCATTAGAGAGATAATTAATTATAAGGGAAACCATGGATCTAGCGATATCAATAATGCATTAGAACATTCATTAAAAGTACTGAAAAGAAAAAGTATTATTTTTTTATTATCTGATTTTTGGGCATATGGTTACCAAGAAAATATGAAAAGGATCAATAAAAAGCATGATCTGATAAATATTCATCTGAGCGATCCATCAGAAAAAAAAATATTTCCGCATGGAATGCTTAAAGTTGAAGATGCTGAAACAAGGAAGCAATACTGGATAGACATAAATGAAAAAAATATTAAATCCATATCACAAAAATACAATATGAAGTTTTCTAATATAGATAATTTTTGTAAAAAAAATAATATTGATTTAATTAAAATTGAAAATAATGATAATTATATTGATCCGTTAATAAATTTTTTTAATTCACGTATGAATAAATAAAAATGTTAATTAAAATATTATATTATTTTAATTTAGCTTTTTCAATTGCTGGCATCGAATATCTTCCTCCATCAGATTCAGTATTTGTAGGAAATATTACCTCTATACAACTATCTGTCAATGATTTAAAAAATGGAGAATTTCCTACTTTCATCGAATTAAATAATAATTCAAATTTCTCTTCTACTTCTTTAATATTAGATGATAAAATAGTAATTTATAATATTCAATTTTGGAATTCAGGCAAAATAAGTATCCCTCCAATAAAAATTGATATAATAAAAAATAATAAATATGATTACAGCATTTATTCTGATTCCATACATTTTTTAGTACATAGCAATCTTTTAAAAGATGGTAATATGATGAGGCCCATAAAACCAATGAAGCAGATCAATCTTTTAAATATGAATAAAATAATCATTATGTCAATTTTAATTTTGTTGTTTTTAATTTTATTATCATATTTATTTATAAAATTAAATAAAAATAAAATTGATATAATTAAAAAAAATAATTTAAATATAGATATTTATAAACATACATTAACTAAAATTAATGAATTACAAATTCCTATAAATAATAATTTATCAGAAATAGAAAATTATTATTCACAATTAACTTATTATATGAAAAAATTCTTAAGAAACAGGATATTCATACGGGCGACAGAGATGACAACTAATGAAATATCTATTTTTTTAAAAAAAAATAATTTTAATAAAAATCTTATCTCTAAATGGAATCAATTAAATGAAGACGCTGATAAAAGGAAATATGCTGGTATGTTACCTGACATTCAAACGATGAATGAAGACAAGGAATCATTTCTTGAATTAATCAATGAACTCAATAAGAACATTCAAAATAATTTACAATAACCAGATAGGATTAGTTATAGCAAAAATACTTTTAGTATCAGTTTTATTGAATAATTCAACTCTAAAGTAGCACCTACTTTCTACTTTTATATCAAATGATGTATTTAATGAATAAGCATTGATGTTTATAATTTCTTTAAATACTTCCTCTTTATCACTACCTATCTTTCCCAAATATATCATGCAAAAATCAATTTTACCAAACTCCTTACTTGATAAAGATTCTATTTTAATTTTTCCATCCCTAGCTTTTACTTTACTGCCGATAGAATATTTATTGCCCTTTGAGTGAAATGAGATATTAATGCTTGGCCCATTAGTAATAAAACAATTTCCATTTTTTAAACTTTCGACTATAGTTTTAATTGTGTTGTTTTTATAACCATAAATCCCCGTCCTGAATTCGCCTAATACTTGATATTTTTTCTCTGATAAATTAATCATTGGTATTCTAATCTGCCTATAAACATTAAAATTCCCATGGGCATCGTTTCCTGCATAAATAAATTTAAAATAACCTTTTAAAAGCAAATTTATCCATATTTTTTTACCATCATAATATCCTGAATCTAATTTCCCGTTCAATATTTGAAACCCGCTTAATTTATCATCAATTATATCTTCTTCATTCCACTTACCTCTTTTGAAAATCATTCTTTCTAAAAAAGGAATTTTCTTAAAAGGATGGGCTGCTATACAGATCGCATTTTCTTCTAATTGTCGATACAATGTATTAGTAGTTAAATCGGAGCTACGATTTAAAAATGATTCCCCACTATCGCCTGACCCAGGTAAAAATTTATTATTATTTAATATTAATGCATGAACTATTTCGCCCTTTCTATTTTCTATTGAAACTTCTTCTGAAGGTATCATAATTGATGATAAATCGGCAATTTTATTTATTTCCTTGATTGCCAGTCTTGAATTCTTCCATTTTACTAATTTTGGATCTTTTTTAACCCAAGAATCCATATTGTTATCCAAATCATATGAATGATCCGTATTGCACACAAAATCTAAGCCCATTGCATCTGAAACCTTCATTGTTTCTTCAATGGGTGCACCAAACTCAACCATATCATCAGTTAAATTTGTATGGTAATGAATATCGCCATAAAGTACATTTTCAATTCTTGGATATTTAAATTTTGAAAAATTGCATTCTAAATAATTGATAGTAGAATTTGGATAATTATGAACTTGACATGGTTTGTCCTTGTTATTGAGTTTATAATTAATTTCAACTTTAATTAAATGATTTCCATAAATATTATCGATATTTATATTTAGTATTTTATGCCACCATTTTTCATTAATATAAAAATTAAAATCCTTTATTATGATTAAATCATTGTTTTCATTAATTTTAATTTTTATTGTTTTTAAAAATATAGGGAAATAATGAGCATCTTTAATTAATAACATTATTGGCAAAGGTGTAAAGGGGTCAATTCTTCTTGGGCAATCAGATATTATTTCAGGCTCTTTTATATAATAATTGCTAAATAAAAATCTTGGACGATAATGAAGTTCGGCATATAATAAAATTGGTATAAATGATATTATATCATTAATAATATATTCAAGGCACATAATAGTAAATTTATGTGTTTATAGTTATTACTATGTAATTTTACATATTGATTATAAAAGGACATTACTCAAATGGCATCAACATCTGATTTTAAAAATGGTTTAATAATTAATCATAAGACCAATCTGTGGAAAATTATTGAATTTTTACATGTAAAGCCTGGAAAAGGCAGTGCATTTGTCCGTACGAAATTAAAAAACATTAAAACAGGTCAAGTAGTTGAAGAAACTTTTAGAGCAGGTGAAAAAATTCAAACAGTTCGTGTAGAGGCTAGGGATTTTGACTATCTTTACAAGGATAATGATAATTATATTTTTATGGACACTGAAAATTTCGAACAAATTACCCTTACAAAAGAAAATGTAATTGATGTAATAGATTTCCTTATTGAAAACACAAAAACAACAATTGCATTCAATGGAGATGAACCTATTGAAGTTAGAATACCCAAACATTTAAACATAAAAGTTACCGATACTGATCCCGGTGAAAAAGGAAATACAGCTCAAGGAGGATCTAAACCTGCAAAATTAGAATCTGGAGTAACTTTACAGGTTCCTCTATTTATTCAAATTGGCGATATGATTAAAGTTGATACAAAAGATAAAAAATATATTGAAAGAGTAAAATCATAATATGCTAGAACGGGATATAAAATCTTTAATTTCAATTTTAGAAGAATCTAATATTGAAGAAATAGAAGTTTCAACTTTCTGGGGAAAGCAAAATATTAAATTAAAGAAAAAATCATTATCAGTTAATTTAAATGAATCTAAAACAATTCCCTCAGAAGAAAAGACCATTGAAACTCCTATTATCAATAATGCAAATCAAAATCAAATCTCACCTGTAGACACAGTAGAGACAGCACCTCAAGAAAAATTATCTGAAAATATAAAGTCAATTAAAGCTCCATTAGTTGGCACCTTTTATCTATCTCCAAAGCCTGGGGAGCCACAGTACATTAATGAAGGTGATGTTATTTCCATGGGAGACACATTATGTATAATTGAAGCAATGAAAATATTTAATGAAATTGAATCAGAAATTTCAGGTAAAATAACTAAAATATTAGTTGAAAGTGGCACCCCAGTAGAATTCGATCAAGATTTATTCCTAATTGAACCACAGTAATGTTTAAAAAAATATTAGTTGCCAATAGAGGAGAAATTGCACTTCGAATAATAAGAGCCTGTAGAGAGTTAAATATAAAAACTGTCGCAGTATATTCTAAGGCAGACGAGTTATCATTGCATACTAAATTTGCCGATGAAGCTATCTGTATAGGTCCTGCAGATAGCTCAAAAAGTTATCTAAATATGGCTGCTGTTATTTC
>CAZQYT010000074.1:0-6394 GCA_964597475.1 uncultured bacterium
CTTCAAACATTGAGTTAGGAGAAGTGCAATTTGATCTAATTATTACTGGGGATAGCGATGTTTATGATTATGAAAGAGAACATGCATATGAAAAAATTAATATTTCAATTAATCAAAAAGGTTTTCCAGTTACAACTGCCGAAATACGTTCATCTCCGCTAGTAATAGATTTAGATGATGATGATGACATGGAAATAGTTTTAGGTGACAATAATGGTTGGATTAGAGTTTATGATCATGAAGGAATTGAAATTGAAAATGATTTTTTTCCATATGATGCAGGAAATCAAATTTGGGGTTCTGCTGCTGCTGCTGATATTGATGGAGATGACATTATTGATTTTATAATTTCATCTAAATCTAAACATCTTTATATTTTTGATAAAAATGGATTGAAAGTAGATTATGATTCAGGTAAATATTTGATGGGAACTCCATCAATTGGGAATTTAGATGATGATGATGATTTGGAAATAGTTATTGGAGGCTATTCTACACCTGTAAGCAATAATGCAATATTTGCCATAAATCCAGATGGAAGTGAATTGAATGGATTTCCTCTTGTATTAGGTGAAAAAATAAAATCAGGCATAGCATTGCATGATTTTAATGATGATGGAAAAGATGATTTGGTAGTTGGTACAGATAATGATAATTTGTATTTAATTTATCATGATGGCACTATTGCTACAGGTTTCCCCTTTAATGTTAATGATAAAATTCAAACTTCTCCAATTGTAAAGAGGCATGGTATGGAGGATATAATTTTTACGGGCTCAAATGATCATATTTTTCATGCCATCAATGGCGATGGTACATTGCGATTTTCTTTTATTGCTGAAAATAAAATACAAACTTCTCCTTCAATTTTAAATCATGCAGGTTCGTCATATGTGTTTTTTGGCTCTGATAATAAAATACATATGTTTGACATGGGTGGAACTTCATTGCCAAACTGGCCAATTTTAGTTAATGGAGAAGTTAGTGGTTCCATAGTATTTTCAGATATTGATGGTGATGATGACCCTGAAGTAGTTGTTTCAACAGATTTGGGTGAAATATTTGTAATAAGTCTAGATGGAAATATTTATAAAAATTTTCCAATCAATAATGATTTCCCCTTTTCAGGTTCTCCTATGATAATTGATTTAGATGGTGATCATGATCTTGAAATTTTAGCAGGATCTGGTAGTAATCTTTTTGTTTTAGACATTAAAGAAAAAGGGTTTAGTCAAGGTTATTGGAGTCAATTTATGGGAGGTTATGAACGTAGAGGTTCTAATTCAATGGCTGGTTGCATGATTTCATCATTTTGTAATTATAATTCGATGGCTATATGGGATGATGGTAGTTGTTCTATAGGGAATTTTGATTGTGATGATGGGACTTCTGGATGTGATTGTGCTGGTACTTGTAATGGCTTATCTGTTAACGATTGCAATGAGATATGTAATGGTGATTCTTTGATTGATGAATGTGGTGTTTGTGATGGAAGTGGAATTGATTGTGATGATGGTTCATTGTCAAATACAGAATGTGAAAATAATTTGGGTGATATGAACATTGACGGTTCATGGAATGTTATTGATGTCATAGCATTAGTGAATTGTATTCTTTTAAATAATTGTAATGGATTGTTAAATAGTTGTCTTGGAGATATGAATAGTGATGGCAGTTGGGATGTAATGGATGTTATAGCATTATCAAATTGCATTTTACATGTAAATTGTTAATTTTATTTTAATAAGAAATATCAATGAATTTTATTTATTTGATGTTGCTCACAAAATACTTTTTCCTCTAAAAATGAATTGCTTTTAACAGATTATTAATCATAATTTAATTATGTATGAAGAAAGAATTATCCATTACTGTACGCGATATGAACAATGTATGTTGTTGTTGTTGTATTTTGTTGGTGATGGGATAATCATTTAAATTTTAAAAAATTAAAATCCCCTTCACCAAATAAGTGAAGGGGATTTTTTTTTAGGAGAAATATGAAAGATTGGAAAGAATTGTTAGAAAATAAAATTTCTTTAGAGTTAAAAGAGCAGATTGATGTTTTTGAAACTCAAATTAATTTAAAACGAATGGGGAAAGTTGAAGATCAACTATTTGCAGAAACACGTTTAAGAAAAGGCGTATATGGTCAAAGATATGATAATGGGCAACGTCATGATGGAAATGAAACACAAGAATTAAATTATCCAAGTGGAAAACTTTTAAAAGGGCCTGAAACTGTTTGGGATGCTCCTGGCATGCTTAGAATTAAAATTCCTTTTGGAAGCATGAATATTGAACAAATGATTGTTCTTGCAGATTTGGCAGAAGAATATGCTGATGGTATTTTACATGTGACTACTAGGCAAGATTTTCAATATCACTTCATACACATAGATGATACTCCAGCTATTATGCGTCGTTTAGCTGCGGTTGGAATAACCACTCATGAGGCGTGTGGAAATGTGATTAGAAATGTTACTGCATGCCCGTTATCGGGAGTATGTAAAGATGAAAGTTTTGATGTTTCACCTTATGCTAATGCTATGGCTTATTTCATGTTGGATCATCCTGATTGTCAAGATTTTGGTAGAAAATTTAAAATCGCTTTTTCAGGATGTGAAGCACATGCTTGTGGAATTGTAAATATGCATGATTTAGGTGCAATAGCAAAGATGAAAGATGGTAAAAATGGTTTTGAAATATATGTTGGTGGGGGGCTTGGAGCCGTACCTCATAAAGCAAAAATAATGTATGATTTTCTTCCAGAAGAAGAAATTTTACCTCTTATGCAGGCAATAGGACGAATTTTTGGAAGATTGGGTGAAAAGAAAAATAGAGCAAAAGCCCGTGTTAAATTTTTAGTTGCTAAATTAGGTTTAGAAGAATTTATTAGATTAGTAGAAAAAGAGAGGCAGCAATTACCTCATGATGATGCTTGGACTAATTATCTTGATGATGTGAGAAGTTGGTGTGAAAAGCCAAAAAAAGATACTTCAGCATTAATGGATTTAGATTTACCTGTAGGTTTTGACGTTTGGAAGTCTAGAAATGTTCAATCACAAAGACAAGCGGGATATAATGTTGTATGCATTATGCTTCCTTTAGGAGATATATCTTCACATCAAATGCGAAAATTAGCTGAAATTTCAGATAAGTACGTAGGAGATAATGTGAGGACAACTGTTGAACAGAATCTTTTGTTACGTTGGGTTTGTGAGAATGATCTTTCTTCATTATATGTGGAACTTAAATCTATTGGTTTAGCGGACCCTGGCGCAGGAACCATTATTGACATCACTTCATGCCCAGGTACTGATACATGTAAATTGGGAATTGCTTCTTCTAGAGGGCTGGCTGCTGAACTTAGAGAAATGTTGACTCCAAGACAGATGGAATTAGATGAGGCTGTTAAAGATTTGAGAATTAAAATTAGTGGATGTTTTAATTCTTGCGGTCAACATCATATTGCAGATTTAGGCTTTTATGGTAATAGTCGTACTTTTAAAGGATATAAAGTTCCACATTTTCAAGTCGTGTTAGGAGGAAAGTGGTCAGGGAATGCTGGAGAATTCGGTTTGGCAATGGGAGCTGTTCCATCAAAAAATATTCCAAAAGTTGTTATTAAATTAACTGAATATTATGTAGATAATAGAAAAAAAACTAATGAATCATTTCAAGAGTTTTATTCGAAGATGAAAAAAATTGAAATTAAATCTTTAATAAACGAATTTACTGATATTCCACCTTACTTGGAAAATCCTGATTTTTATACAGATTGGGGTGATCCTCGTGTTTTTACTCTGGGTGACATGGGGGTTGGTGAATGTGCTGGTGAAGTGGTCTCGTTGACTGAAGTAGAGCTTCAGTCTGCTGAAAGAATATGTTTTGAGGCTCAGGTGGAATTAGATGAAGGTAATTTTGAATTAGCTGAAGATAAGGCTTATAAAGCAATGATACGTGGAGCAACTGCTCTCCTTAGAAAAGAATTTCAAGATGTCTCAAGTGATCCTGATGAAATTGTATCTGATTTTAAGAAACATTTTTATGATACAAAGATATTTTTTGATCGATTTGCAAAAGGAAAATTTGGTAAGTATTTAATTAATAGAAATGAAAATCCACCAAATGATTTTTCAAAAGATTTTGTACATAAGCAGATAGAAGAAAGTCAGTTGTTCATAGAGGCTGCACATGCTTGTTATGCAAGGTTGAGAGACATTGAAACCATTGAGAAAAAAAGGTAATTAGATGGATTTGCAAAAATTTGGAATCAAATTTTATTTAAAAAATGAAAAATCATTTTCATCAAAAAATTATATTCCATTATTTCATAAATGGATTCAAGATAAGTCTATTTTAGATCATTTGTTGATTGATGTTGCAGATTATTCTCATGTATTGGATGGGCCAGGAATTATGCTTGTAGCACATGAAGGACATTTTAGTTTAGATCAGGAAGGTATGCATCCAGGCATGATGTATATGAGAAAAATGAGTATGGAAGGAGATTTTTCTGAACGTTTTATAAAGGTGTTTTCCATTGCTTTAGAAGGAGTGAGGTTGTTGATTGCGGAACAGTTGGAATTTTGTCAAACATCATTTCGTTTTATTGCAAATGATAGGAGATTAGCAGAAAATTCAATGGAAAATCAAAAAATGTATAAAGAAGAGATTAGTAAAATTTTACACAAAAAATATTCAAATGATTCATGGGATTTTGATGATATTTCAGAAGTAAATGAACGTCTTGCATTTACGGTAAATTTTACTTCAAACATAAATTTATTAAGTTGAATGAAGTTGGGGGAGGAAATGAATACAAGTGCAATACAACACATAGAAAGTAATAAAGAAAATAAATATAAAAAGAATCCAATAGAACTTTTAAAATGGATCTCAAGTAATTTGCCAAATGATAAAGTTATAATGGGAACTGGATTTGGTCCACCGGGAATAGTCCTTTTAGATTTATTATTTAAAGTTACAAAAAATATTTCTGTATTTTATATTGATACAAATTTTCTTTTTGATCAAACTTTAGATTTAAAAAATCGTCTTGAAGAACGGTATGGTTTTAAATTCATTGAATTCTCTACTGATATGACGCCAGAAATGCAATCCAAAGAATATGGCGAAGAACTTTGGAAGAAAGATCCAGATGCATGTTGTAATATTAGAAAAGTCAAACCCTTAAAAGATGCTTTGTCTAATTATGATGTATGGATAACTGGTATTCGTAAAAAACAGACACATGTTAGACAACAATCTAGTTTGATTGAGTTTGAATCTCGTTTTGAAGTTATCAAGATAAATCCTCTTATAAATTGGACTCATGATGAAGTGTGGGATTATATTAAAGATAATGATCTTCCATACAATGTATTACATGATAGAAATTATCCTAGCATTGGATGTAAGCCATGTACTAGTCCCGTTTGCCAGGGAGATGATGATCGTTCTGGTAGGTGGAAAGGAACTAATAAGACTGAGTGTGGTCTACATGGAAATAAAACCATCTCCATAGATGAAATAAAAAGGAAAATTTAATGAATGATCTTTTGCCAATTTTCATGAAGTTAAACAATCAATCTTGTTTGATTGTGGGTGGAGGAAAAATAGCATTGCAAAAAATTCAACAACTTTTAGATGCAAATGCAAAAGTCACTGTTATATCTCCTAAAATAATTGATGATCTTATTTCATTACCAATTAATATTTTTTATAGGAATTATAATTCATCTGACATTGTTGGAAAAAAAATGGTAATTGCTGCAACAGATGATGAAATTACAAATAAATTAATATATGAAGATGCTGTGAAAAATGGAATTCCCATAAATGTAGTAGATAGGCCAGAACTTTGTTCTTTTTATATGGGGTCAGTTTTTAAGGATGGTGATTTAAAAATTGCAATTTCAACAAATGGGAAATGTCCATCGTTTGCAACTTATTTGAAAGATTATTTTAAGAATATGTCTCAGGGTGCTTGGGGACGTGCATTAAAAGAACTTGCCATAAAAAGAGAAAATGTCATTAAAGCAGTAAAGACATATGCAGAAAAAAAACAAATAATGAGTGGAATTGTAAAAAGTTTTTTGAATGAAAGTAATTTTGATAAAGATAAAATGGGTAAAGTGTTCTTGGTTGGTGCTGGTCCTGGGGACCCTGAGTTGATTACGGCAAAAGGTCTTCGCGCAATTGAGAAAGCAGACGTGATTTTGCATGATGCATTAATACATCCTCATTTAGTTTTTGAGATTAATTCGACAGCAAAAAAAATTTTTGTAGGAAAAAGAAATGATAAGCATTCAGTTGATCAAGAGACAATTCATTCAATTATGGTTGAAGAAGTTTCTAATGGAAAGAATGTAGTAAGGTTGAAAGGTGG
>CAZQYT010000075.1:0-6353 GCA_964597475.1 uncultured bacterium
GCAAATACTAAAGGCAAGTCTTCTACAATTGAATTTACCTTTATTAGAGCAAAGGATCTTACATGAGATAGAAATTAATCCAGCCTTGGAAATGTTAGAAAATAAAGATGAGTTAGAGATGGAATCGAATACTGAGGAAGAGGATTTAAAAGAAGAAATGGATTCTGAAGAAGATGTCGAATTTGAATGGGAAGAACTATTGGGCGAACATGAAGATTATGAAAATCCATCCAATGAAGGTAGCTTGGATGAAAAAATAGATGTTCCTATGGTATTTCAAGAATCTTTCTCAGATCTTTATTTAAAGCAATTACAAGATTTGAATGCCAGCTTGCAAGAATTAAAAATTGCTGAAGAGATTTTAGGAAATCTAGATTCTCAAGGTTATTTGACGATTGAGCCACTACTCATTTCGGATAGATTAGATCTTAAGGAGGAAACTGTATTGGCTGTCATGCATAAAATACAAAGATTGGATCCTTCAGGAGTAGGCGCTAGAAACATGCAAGAATGTCTTTTGGCTCAAGCTGAAAAAAGACAAGAGAATCAATTGGCAATTGAAATATTGAAAAACTATTTTGATGATTTTGCGAATCATAGATATGAAAAAATATTGAAAAAAAATGGCTGTTCAAAAGAAGAATTGAATGAATCGATGGAATTTATTTCCAGGTTAAATCCAAGTCCTAGAGATGATCAACTTGCTTTGTCCATGGATACGATTTTGCCAGATCTGTCCGTTGAAGAAAAAGAAGGCTCTTTTCACGTATTGTTAAATGATTCGGGATTGCCTGAAATTAGAGTAAGTCCTGCTTATGTAAGCATGCTAGAAGAACATCAAGATAAAAATGATGTTGTCAAATTTGTTAAGCAAAAATTAGATTCAGCAAATTGGTTTGTAGATGCAGTTAAAGAAAGAAAACATACGATTAAGACGGTAATGGAGTCAATCATCAAACACCAAAAAGATTATTTTCATAAGGGTGGCCATGTGCTCATCCCCATGGTTTTGGAAGACATTGCTAAAGATGTCAACATGGATATTTCTACAATAAGTAGAGTGACTAATGGGAAATATGTACAATTGCCTTGGGGGATAAAAGAATTGAAAACATTTTTTTCGGAAGGGATAAAGATGGATTCAGGTGAAGAAGTCTCAAATGTTGAAGTTAAAAAAAGGTTAAATGAGATCATTGAAGCGGAAGATAAGACTAATCCATTGGGAGACATGGAATTAACTGAGATATTAAATGCAGAAGGATATAAAATTGCACGTCGAACCATTTCAAAATATAGGGAAGAGTTGAATTTTCCGACAGCTAGATTAAGGAGAAAAATATAAATGAACATGGAAAAAATTCGTAGTACAACCATTTTGGGTGTTCGAATTGGAAAAAAAATAGCACTTGGTGGAGATGGTCAGGTTACCATGGGTGACATGCAGATGAAATCCAAGGCCATAAAGGTGCGTAGTTTTCATGATGGCAAAATACTTGCAGGTTTTGCAGGAGCAGCAGCTGATGCCATGGCACTTTTTGAAAAATTTGAAGGAAAATTAACTGAAGTAAATGGGAATCTTCAAAAGGCCGTCGTGGAACTTGCAAAAGACTGGAGAACAGACAAGATTTTAAAAGAATTGGACGCTTTATTGGCAATAATGGATCAAAAATCAGCATATTTATTGTCTGGTTCTGGAGATGTGATAGAGCCTGATGGACAAGTCATTTCCATAGGGAGTGGTTCTGGTTTTGCCGTTGCTTCTGCACGAGCATACTTGGATGCTGGAGTAAAAAAACCTAGCTTGATTGTCAAGAATTCATTAAAAATAACAGCAGATCTTTGCATTTATACAAACGATAACATTACCATATTAGAAGCATGAAAGAATTAACTCCAAAAAAAATTGTTCAAGAATTAGATAAATACATCATTGGTCAAAAACAGGCGAAAAAATCTGTGGCCATAGCTCTTAGAAATAGATGGAGGCGTCAACAAGTAGATGATCCTCTTCGAGATGAGATTAGCCCAAATAACATAATTTTAATTGGTTCCACTGGTGTCGGGAAGACAGAAATTTCGAGGAGACTTGCAACCCTCATGAGAGCACCTTTTGTTAAAGTAGAAGCTTCAAAGTTTACTGAAGTGGGATATGTTGGTAGAGACGTAGAATCCATGGTTAGAGATCTAGTGGAAGTTTCCGTCAAAGAAGTAAAAGGTGAAAAAGAACAGATAGTATTAAAAAAAGCAAAGTTAAATGCAGATGAAAGATTATTGACATGTTTATTTCCTAAAGGGGATGCTGCATCCATGTCTGAAGAAGCATTAAAGCGACATGAAAGAACACGTGAAAAAATGCGCAAGAAGCTTTTGGCTGGTGAATATGAAAAACGCATGATACAAATCAAGTCGAAATCTTCCCCCATGCCATTAATGCAGGTCATGGGGCCTATTGGCATGGATGACATGACGGGTAACATTCAGGATATGCTCTCTAATATCATGCCAAAGAAAAATAAGACAAGGCGTTTAAAAGTAGAGGAAGCTCGAGAAATTTTCATTCATGAAGAAGCTGAAAAATTGATTGACATGGATGATGTCATTAAAATTGCAATTGATAGAGCTGAACAAAATGGGATTATTTTTTTGGATGAAATTGATAAGATTGCAGGATCAGAATCTTCTGGGCCTGATGTATCAAGGGAAGGTGTTCAAAGAGATATTTTGCCAATCATAGAAGGTTGTACGGTTAGTACCAAATATGGTCAGCTTAAAACAGATCATGTTCTGTTTATTGCTGCAGGAGCATTCCATGTTAGTAAGCCTTCAGATCTCATACCTGAATTACAGGGGAGGTTTCCCATAAGGGTAGAAATGAATAATTTAAGTAAATCTGATTTTGTAAAGATTTTGACTAAGCCTAAAAATGCACTTATCGTACAATACATTGCTCTTTTGAACTCTGAGGGGGTTATTTTGACTTTTAAAAAGGACGCAATAGATGAAATTGCAGAAATTGCTACGGAGTTAAATGATAAGATGGAAAACATTGGTGCTCGCAGACTTCACACTGTCATGACAAGTTTATTAGAAGATATTTTATTTGATTTGCCAAATCGTAATGTCACTAAAATAAAGGTAGATAATAAAATGGTTCGTGAGAAATTATCTAATTTATCTGCAGATGAAGATTTAAGAAGATATATTTTATAGGAGATTAAATGACAAAAGATTTTTTACATATTACTGATTTTACAACAGATGAATTATTGGAAACACTTGATCTTGCTCGCTTCATAAAATCAAAATTTCACTCAGGAGAATCGTATGTGCCTTTTTCTGGTAAAACATTAGCGATGATATTTGCAAAGCCTTCTGCTAGAACGCGTGTTTCATTTGAAACGGGTTTTTTTCGATTAGGAGGTCATGCATTATTTTTAGGTCCCAGTGACATTGGAATTGGAAAAAGAGAATCCGTTGCAGACATTGCAAGAGTATTAAGTAGATATAATGACATGATAATGGCTCGCCTTTTTGATCATGCACATATAATGGAAATGGCAGAATTTTCTAGTGTTCCCGTTGTCAATGGATTGACTGACTTTAATCATCCTTGCCAGATCATGGCAGACATTCTTACGGTTTTAGAACACCGTGGAAATTTGGATGACTTGAAAATTACATATGTAGGGGATGGTAATAACATTGTTCATTCGTGGCTGGCGCTTGCCATGAGAATTCCATTTGAATTTACCATTGCTTGTCCAGAAGATTATAAGCCTGACATGGACATGGTGCATAAAGCTCAAAATGAATCTTCATCAAAAATTTCAGTAAATCATGACCCCTTTGAGGCAGTGAAAAATGCAGATGTCATCTATACGGATGTATGGGCATCCATGGGTCAAAAGGAGGAGGCAGAAAAAAGAAGAAAAGATTTTGCAGGCTTTCAAGTTAATAAAGAGCTGATGTCTGCAACTGGAAAAAAAACATATTTCATGCATTGTTTGCCCGCTGAAAGAGGAGTAGAGGTTACTGACGATGTATGTGATGCAGATTATTCCATTATATTTGATGAGGCAGAAAATCGCATGTTTGCGCAAAATGCCATCATGGTAAAACTTTTAGAGAACATGTAGTTCTCATTTTATTTTCATCATCCATTTTTAGTTAATTTTCATTTATTTCATAATTTTTTAAAGTTTTTTTTAAAAATATTTATTTTATTAAATTTTTCATTCATCCTTGATGATAAAAATGTTTTAATGAATTGAATTTTGTGGCATGGATCACATCTAATTACCCTTAAAAGATGGTATTTTTTCCAATGATATGTTGGAAAATTGCATAAAATGAAACACAGAGGAGAAAAATATCACTTGATTTATAGAGAGAAAAGTGATATTTTTAACAAGTCCCTGGGAAGTATTCTCTATATTTTTGGTATTGAGAATGTTGTTGGGCAATGTAAAAAAATCGCAGTTTATCTCACCATGGAGGAGGGAAATCTGCATAAAAATAAACAAGTTTTCACTTACTTATTAGGAGGAGTAAATGCTTTCATTCGTTAAGACGACTTCCGTCGCACTTATAACACTTATCTCTTTAGTTTTTACGCAAGATGTAGCTTTGACAATTGATGGTCAAGATTTGAATTATGAGTCTTTAGTTGATATTTATGGGTTTCAGTTTAGCCATGATGGCTGTGCCATGGGTGCAGGCGGTGGAGATGCTCAAAGTGCTGGGTTCAGTACGAGTTGCTCTGCTGGAGTTTGTGTAAGTTTTTCAATGACAGGTTCTTCTATTGCTGCTGGATCGGGTACATTGCTTGATCTTGGTGGAGATTGTGATACATTAGAGGATCTCATTTTTTCTGGTCAAGGCGGTGTTTCATTAGAGGTTGAATTCTATGAAGATGATGGTGGCCCTCCAGAGTGTGCGCTTGATTGTGAAGACGTTGAAAGTACGATTAATGCTACCCCAGAATATTTTTGTGAATGGTTTAATGGTTTAGGTGGATTGGATGCTGAATGTTTTAGTGATTGTGTAGGTGATGAACTATATGCTGTTGAAGAGGCCGCTGAGGCTTGTGGGTCTAGTTTGGGTTGCACGGATGCATCAGCTTGTAACTTTGATGCCGATGCAGAAGAAGAAGATGGTAGTTGTTATTTTGATAATGCTGGCTGTGTAGATTCTGTTAGTGCTACTTGTGACGATGCTGGTGGTGTAGGGCCATTTACTGCTACAGGTTGTGTTACATTAGCAACTTCAGATGATTTTTTGGCATATTGTGAAACCTCAGGTGTTTATCAATCTATTTTTTATACATGTCTTGATGCTGGCGGACCAGAAGAGGATTGTGATGGCCTTGCAAGTACTTATGAATTATTTTTTCCAGGAAATTGTGCTGGTGCCATAGATGCTGCAACCTCAGATAATGAAAATAGTCTTTGTAATTTGGCTGGCGCCATTGCAGTAGAAAGTTTTGGCGATGATTGTGGTACTTTGGCTTCGTCTGGTTGTGATACTAGTTGTCCAGATGAAAGTGACCCTGTTTCTTATTCAGAAATACAGGATATTTTTAATGCTAATTGTACTAGTTGTCATGATGCTGATCATGCTTCTGGTTTGGATTTAAGTTCTTATGACGCAACCATGGCTGGTGATGTCATTATTTCTGGTGACCATGCAAATAGTTTGTTATGGCAATATGTAGACTCTGGTTACATGCCAATGGGAGGTGGAGATGATTTAAGTAGTGATGAAGTTGATTTGATTGCAACTTGGATTGATCAAGGTGCATTGGATGATCCATGTGCTGATGCTGATGAAGATGGCACATGTGATGATGTTGATGATTGTGTAGGTGAATACGATGAGTGTGGCAATTGTAATGGATCTGGCGCAGTTATGCAGGATTGCTGGTTTGATGGTGATGGCGATGGCTGCTTTGAAACATTAGATGCAATGATGACTTGTGGCTGTGAATTTGAAGGAGGTTCTTCAGCAGGTGGTGATTGTGGAACTTCTACGACTACAGTTGATGTATTATATGATAGTGATGCAGACATATATGGTTTTCAGTTTAATGTAAGTGGTGTTAATGTTGTATCTGCAAGTGGTGGTGATGCAGAAGCTAATGGTTTTAGTACTTCAGCTGGTAATAATACGGTGCTTGGTTTTTCATTTTCTGGTACGTTTATTCCTTCTGGAAGTGGTGTCTTGACTACCTTGGAAGTTGAGGGTGATGCAAGTGCTGCTTGTCTTAATGGTTTAGTGTTATCTGGCAATGCAGGTGTAGATCTTGGTGATGAGATCGTAGATTGCCTGACTGTTTCTTATGCGATTCCTTGTGC
>CAZQYT010000076.1:0-6345 GCA_964597475.1 uncultured bacterium
ACCTTACATTGATAGAAAATCAAATCCATCAGACAAAACATATTATCAAACAGTTTATGCTTCTGAAAGAGGATCTGTTGCAGCTCCAACTGCAGGTATTCATTTTAGTAATTCACTTATTCAAAAAATGGAAAAGAAGGGAGTGCAAATAGCTTTTATTACATTACATATTGGCCTTGGAACATTTAGACCCATAATGGTTGAGGATCTTACTAGACATCAAATGGATTCTGAATATTTTCAAGTTCCACAAGAAACTGCTGACATCATAAATAAAGCAAAAGGTCATAAAAAATCTGTAGGAGTTGTTGGGACTTCTACTGTTCGCACATTAGAAACTGTTGTAGTCTCTGGTTTTCAAATTACTTCACGAAAAGGTTGGACTGATAAATTCATCTATCCTCCTTATGATTTTAAAATGTGTGACAAATTCATAACCAATCTACATCAACCTCAATCTACATTAATGATGTTAACTGCTGCTTTCGCAAAAAAAGATTTTATATTACATGCATATGAAGAAGCAATTAAGAAAAAATATAGATTTCATTCATATGGTGATTCCATGATCATCATATAGGCAATATGATGAATTATAGAATTGGACAAGGTATTGATGTTCATAAATTAGACACGGGATCCCCTCTCATGATTGGAGGAGTTTCAATTCCTAGTGATAAAGGCTCAATTGGGCATAGTGATGGTGATGTTTTATATCATGCAATCGTTGATGCATGCTTAGGAGCAATGGCATTAGGTGACATTGGACAATATTTTCCATCATCAGATGAAAAGTGGAAAAATATGGCAAGTAAACACTTTATGCTTGAAACATATATGCTAATGAAAAAAAAAGGATATGAAATTTGTAATATTGATTCAACCATCATATTACAAAGTCCTCAAATTAATAATCATATAATTGAAATGAAAAAAAATATTTCTAAAATTTTTTCCATTTCAACCAATGATATTTCAATAAAAGCTACAACAACTGATACATTAGGATTCATAGGATCTGAAAATGGAATAGCTGCCATGTCAATTATAATGATTTCAAATTCTAATGGAAACTAAAGTTAGATTCGCACCTAGCCCAACAGGTCAATTACATATTGGAGGCTTAAGAACCGCTCTATATAATTATTTATATTCAAAAAAAGTAAATGGAAAAATTATTTTACGCATTGAAGATACAGACCAAACAAGAAAAGTGGAAAATGCAGTAAAAAAATTGATTTCTACTTTTAAGCAAATGAAAATTGATTTTAATGAAAGACCCAATTTAAATAATGAAAATGAAGATTTATATTTTCAATCAAATAGATTAAAAATTTATAAAAACCATGTAAATGAATTATTAAAAAATGGCAACGCATATCCTTGCTTTTGCTCATCTGAAATTTTAACTAAAAAAAGGGGGGAACAAGCAAATAATAAACAAATCATTAAATATGATCGGCATTGTCTACAATTAAGCCCTGAAATCATTAATAAAAAAATGACAACAGGAAAATTTGTGATAAGAATGCGAATACCATTAGATAAACAAATTATTTTTTATGATATGGTGCGAGATAAAATTTCCATTAATTCTGAAGAAATTGATGATCAAATAATAATTAAATCTGATGGATTTCCAACATATCATTTTGCAAACGTCATAGATGATCATCTTATGGGAATAACACATGTGATGCGAGGAGAAGAATGGCTTCCTTCTACACCTAAACATGTAATTTTATATGACTTTTTCAATTGGCATCTACCTAAATTCATCCATCTTCCATTATTATTAAACCATGATAGAACAAAATTATCTAAAAGGCAAGGAGATGTTGCCGTAGAAGATTATTTGAAAAAAGGATTTCTTCCAGATGCAATTTTAAACTTTGTTGCATTATTGGGGTGGAATCCTAAAAATGAAAAAGAATTTTTCAACTTAGATGAATTAATAAAAGAATTCTCAATAAAAAACATTCAAAAATCTGGTGCAATTTTTGACATACAAAAACTTGAATGGATGAATGGATATTATTTAAAAAATAAAGATGTTGATGAAATTGCAAAATTAGCAAAACCTTTTTTCTTGGATAAAAATATGGATATTTCAAATAATGAAAAATTTTTATCAATTATTGAATATGTAAAACAAAGAGTAAATACATTGAAAGAGATGCCTGAAGAAGCCAAAAGATTTTATGAAAAACTTGATTTTTCAAACGAACAATTAAATATTTTAAATAAAATTGATTCTCAAAAATTATTTAAAAGCATATTGATAAAATTGAAAAACGAATCTAATTGTGATGGAAATAAATTTAAAAATATTTCAATGGATATGGGTAAAAAATATAATTTGAATGGAAAAGATTTATTTCATCCTCTACGAATTGCATTATATGGAAAACCAGAGGGCCCAGACATACCTATTATTTATTCAATTCTTGAAAAAAATGAAATTATTAATAGATTATCAAAAGTAGTTAATGAGTAATAACGAACAAAATACAAACTTCATTAAAGAAATCATAGATAATGATTTAAAATCTGGAAAAAATAATGGACGGATTCATACGAGATTTCCTCCAGAGCCAAATGGCTATCTACACATAGGACATGCAAAATCTATTTGTTTAAATTTTGGAATTGCAAAATTTTATGATGGTGGAAAATGTAATCTTAGATTTGATGATACAAATCCAACAAAAGAAGATGTTGAATACGTTGATTCCATTATTGAAGATGTTAAATGGCTAGGATTTGATTGTTCAAATAACATTTTTTATGCCTCAGATTATTTTCAACAATTTTATGATTATGCAATTGATCTCATTCAAAATAATAAAGCATTTGTCGATGATCAAAATCCAGATGAAATACGTAATAATCGTGGCACATTAAAAGAGCCTGGAAAAGATAGCCCTTTTAGAAATCGTACCATTGATGAAAACATGGAATTATTTAAAAAGATGAAAACCGGGAAATTCAATGATGGAGAAAAGGTGCTACGTGCTAAAATTGATATGTCTCATCCTAATTTAAACATGAGAGATCCCATAATTTATAGAATTATTCACGCAAACCATCATAGAACTGGGGATAAATGGTGCATTTATCCTATGTATGATTGGGCGCACGGAATTGAAGATTCCATTGAAAAAATAACCCATTCAATTTGTACATTAGAATTTGAAGATCATAGACCATTATATGATTGGTTTTTAAATGAATTAAATATTTATCACCCCCAACAAATAGAATTTGCACGATTAAATCTTAATTATACAGTAATGAGTAAAAGAAAATTGAAATTACTAGTAGATCAAGGCCATGTACAAGGATGGGATGACCCGCGCATGCCTACCATATCAGGTTTTAGGCGTCGTGGATATACTTCAGAATCCATTAGAATTTTTTCAGATAAAATTGGAGTTGCAAAGCGAGATGGTGTGATAGATATTGCCTTGCTTGAACATTGCCTTAAAGAAAATTTAAATAAACAGGCAAAAAGAGTCATGGGCGTTTTAGATCCGATCAAATTAATCATTTCTAATTTTCCTGAAAAGAAAACAGAACATCTTAAGGCTGAAAATAATCCTGAAAATGAATCAGATGGTTATCGTGAAATCATATTTACAAAAGAATTATATATTGAACGTTCAGATTTCATGATTGATGTGCCAAAAAAATATTTTCGTTTAAGTCCTGGAAAAGAGGTTCGATTAAAACATGCTTATTATGTTACATGTGATGATTATAAATTAGATGAAAATGGAAATGTTTTAGAAATCTATTGCACTTATGATCCAAAAACAAAAGGTGGGTGGTCAGATGATGGAAGAAAAGTTCGCGGAACTTTACATTGGGTCTCTGCAATACATCATATTGAGGCTGAAATAAGATTATATGATCATCTTTTTATTGATGAGTCGCCTGATTCAAGTGGTGATGATTTTATAAATAAATTAAATCCCAATTCCATTACCATTTTAAATAATTGCAAACTAGAAAAAAGTTTGGAAAATGCCAAAATAAATGAAAATTTTCAATTTTTAAGAAATGGCTATTTTTGCCTAGATAAAGATTCAAATGCAAAAAAGATGATATTCAATCGTTCCGTAGGGCTTAGGGACGGCTGGAAAAAAAATAAAAACAACTAAATTCCCCATGAAAGAATTATTAAATAGACGTATACCACAAATTTTGGCCTCTTATTTTGTAGCTGGAACTAGTTTGATCTTATTTATCCAATATCTTGTAGATAAATATCAATTTCCATCTCACTTTCCTACTTTAGCACTTTTTGGTGTTATGGGAATATTACCATCAGTCTTCATATTGGCATATTTTCATGGCGCACCAGGAAAAGATAGTTGGACTAAAATTGAAAAAATTGGGATTCCTATTAACATTTTGTTTTTAGGGATTTGTTTGTTTATTGGGAAAAATCAAGATTTTTTGGATATTAATGATGAAAAAAAAGATCCTAATAGATATGCCATTATGTTAACAAATCCAATGAGTTGGAAAGATATGTTTAAAAAAAATCCAGAAATACAAACATATTTATCAAATAATAAAAACGCAAACATATTTAACATTCCAATTGATACTTTAAAAAAAATTAACTCAATCTTGGAATCTAATCTATTGCATGAATTTTATAATGAAAACTTACTTTTAGATTTTAGATTTAATGATGAAAATAATGAAAAAATGACAAATATTTTGGAATCAAATAAAGGAACAAAAGATGTTGCCATGACATTATATGATTTATTTGATAAACCAGACCAAACCATTTATGTTTTCATTACAGCTATTGAAAAAAATGGTGATAATTATAATAAATTTATTTCCTATATGTTTCACCATGACGGAAATCCTAATAATGGTGGCGTAGCAGTAAATTCTACAGAAATGATAAATGAAATTTCAGATTTATCTGATGAAATTTCAAAATCCATTGCCTCTCGAATTTGGGGATTAGAAAATAATTATCCTACTGGCATAGTGTTAACCGTAGATGATGACATAATAGTTTTTAATCCAAATAAAATGAAGGTTAAAAAAAATATGATCCTTTATGGAAATACTACCTATTCTTTTTATGATAATGACAATGATGGCTATACGGATAAAGATGAAAATCTACAAAAACGCATTGATGATTTACAAAGTGCAGTTAACTATATGAAAAATTATAAAAAAGATTTTTCCACTGAAGAAATCAATGAAATGGAAAATGAATTAAAGAAGTATGTATCAGATAAATTACAAGATACAGCACAAGGGTATTATACATGGCAGTTTGGTTATATAATAAAAGTCATTAATGTAGCTGATTCATCTGTAGTTGCAAAATTAATCAAACGCAATACTCCATGGTCTAAAATTCGTCCTGGAGACAGAATAGTTTTAGATTAAACTTAAATTAAAATAAATGAAAACATTCATATCCAATGCTAAAATTAATCTAGGATTAAAAATATTAAATAAACGTCCAGATAACTACCACAACATTCATTCTCTTTTTATTGAAATAAATTTATCAGATGAACTCAGTTTTATTCCTAATGAAAATCATAAACTTTTGATAGAAGGTAATTGCCCTAGCCAATTTCCATTAGATGAAAAAAATTTAATCACTAAAGCATACAAATTAATGCACTCTCATTTACATTCTAATAAATCGAACTATTTAATTAAAATAAAAAAAAATATCCCCATTGGATCTGGATTAGGTGGAGGTAGTAGCAATGCTGCAACAACATTAAAAGCATTAAATGAATTATGGGATTTAAATTTTTCAAATAAAAAATTAGAAGAATTAGGATTGTCATTAGGGGCAGATGTACCATTCTTCATTAAAGGAAAATTTCAATTAGTAGAAGGCTTGGGAGAAAAACTATCACCTCAAAAAATAGATTTCTTACTTGATTTATATATTCTTTTGATAATTCCACCAATTCACATATCTACGGCCACCGCATATGCTAAATTAAATAAATATTTGCATACTAATCATGATCATTCTAAATTTCCGCCCGTTTCAAAGCCAGTCAACTGGCAGTTATTTGAAAATGATTTTGAAAATATGATCGGAAAAACATATCCAGAGATCAGAAAATTAAAAAAGGTTCTTTATGATTTAGGAGCCATCTATTCTGGTCTGTCGGGGAGTGGCTCGGCTATGTTTGGTGTATTTAATAATCTGAATTGTGCAAAAAAAGCACAAAAAGAATTTTCTAACCAACAAACATTTTTAGCTTCTCCAGTTTTTCATTAATAAAATTATATTCATCAATATTGATGATGTTCTATAAAATAAAAATTTAAATT
>CAZQYT010000077.1:0-6322 GCA_964597475.1 uncultured bacterium
AATGGGACAAATTAAACTCACTTGTAAGTAACAAAGTAAAAAAATGGCTTAAACATGCTACACATAAGATCTAGATGGTTCAGTACATGTCAACTCCAGAACACTGATTCACTAAATAAGCAACGCCCCCTTCACTGTTAATTTCCTCCATAATTTCTTCAATATTTTCCGTAGCATAAATAAACATACATCCACCTCCTCCTGAACCTGTAATTTTTCCACCTAATGCTCCTTTATTCATAGCGCATTCAATCATTTTATCTATTTTAGGAATACTTACTCTCAAGACATCTCGTAAAATCACATGTTGACTATAAAGTAAACTACCAAATTCCTCATGATCTAATGATCCATGTTTTAATACCTCTATTCCCTTTAATAACAAATCACGATTTTCAAGAGTACCCTTCATCAATATTAGTTCTTCATCATTTAAGAATGATTTAATTTGGTCTAATGTGCAATTTGATAAATTAAAATCTAACATTTTATTTTTAATTTTTAAAATAATCTCCATTCGTAACATCTTACACTTTGAAAGAATTTCCATCGTATCCTTAGGTTCTAATGAATCTACTAGAATAAATGAACCTAAAGATGGATTTAACTGTTCATAAGAAATAATTGGCTTACTTCTTAAGTAAAGGAGTTCGCCTAAAGCTGATGAGTATTGATCCATCATCCCCCCTGGTTCATTAAAGTTTAATACTTCAGCTTCATACGCCAATTTTCCTATTTTCTCAGAATCCCAATCAACATTCTGATCAGATGACTTCATTAAAAAATAAATCCATCCCACCATGATAGATGAAGAGCTTCCACAGCCAGCCTGCATAGGAATATTACTTTCTACTTCAACTTCAAAGCCATTAGAAAACTCTAGACCTTCCCTCAAGCATATAGCAAGCCCACTTTTAAAATAATCTCTATCATTACCATATTCAAAATCATCCAATGAAAAAGATTCTATTTCACCTAAATCCTTTTTATGAATAATTACTTTATTACTATTTATTTTTTTACCTATTATTGTAGAATGTAAAGATATAGCCATGGAGATGACAGGGAGATCAAGATAATCTTGATGTTCACCAAATAAACAAATTCTACCAGGAGATTTAACACGCAACATCACATAAATGATTATTTTTTAGAAATAACAGCTAATGTCAAACGACTAATACATACCAGTTCATCATCGTCATTTAAAATTTTAATTTCCCAAACTTGTATTTTTCGTCCAATTTTAACAGGTTCCGCTTTCCCATGAACCCAGCCTGTAGTTACTCTCTTAAGATGATTTGCATTAATTTCAACACCAACAACCATTTCCAAATCAAAATTCACATTTAAATTACCTGCTATGCTCCCAAGAGTTTCCGCAAGAGCTACTGAAGCGCCACCATGCAATATCCCCCAAGGCTGTTTAGTTCGGTGATCCACAGGAATCTTCCCACAGACAAAGGAATCACTTACTTCAGTTATTTCCAAGCCAATGGAAGAAGCTAACGTGCCATTTAAATTTTCATTTATTTTCATCTTCTTTTTATCATCCATTATTATAACCTAATATTTTTAAATTGTTTAATAATTATAAACATTGACACCAACGATATGGAAAATAATAACAAACTAGATAACACATAACCATAAATCAATTGACCAAAACCTAATAAAAACCCATATACTCCCATGCATCCAACTACCATTAAAATTATACCGTGAACAATGGGCCAAGAATCATCTGATTGTTTTTCAAGTGTAATTTTTTTCCATCCGGGACCACCTGGATTAACAATTTTTACAAAATTAGTTAATGTCTTCTCATCTTCAGATGGAGTAATAAAAGTTGACAATAGCCAAGCCATTGTAGTCAAACAGGATCCAACCACGATCTTCTGCCATCCTAAGAAATCAGTGTTAATAAAATTAAAATAAAAAGCAATTATTAAAGAACTGATCATTGCAATGATTTCAGTATATGCATTAATCCTCCACCAAAACCATCTCAATATGTAAATCAAACCAGTTCCAGAACCAATCATCAATAACAAATTAAATGCCTGACCGGCACTTGTTAACATCATCCCCAATCCGCCACCCAAAACAAGAGAAATAATAGTAAACAATCTACCAACCCTAACAAGCTGCTTTTGACTAGCATCATGATGAATAAAACGATGATAAAAATCATTTACAAGATAACTTGCACCTAAATTTAATTGCGTAGACATAGTACTCATAAATGCTGCTATCAAAGAAGCCGCAACAAGCCCCAACAAACCTGATGGTAATAATGTAAGCATTGCTGGATATGCTATATCATGACCTAATTTATCATCAGAAAGATTTGGAAAAGCAATTTTCAAATCATTTAATTCAGGAAAGATAATCAAGGATGATAGCGCAATCAATATCCATGGCCATGGACGAATTGCATAATGAGCAATGTTAAAAAGAAAAGTCGCCCCCATTGCATGCTTTTCATTTTTGGCAGAAAACATTCTTTGGGCAATATAACCTCCTCCTCCAGGCTCAGCCCCAGGATAGTAACTTGCCCACCATTGCACTGCCAATGGTACCAATAAAATAGGAACCCATACATCAGGATTTGACATGTCTGGTAATAATGATAATTTATCTAATGTTTCTGGATGAGAAATTAATTTTGACAAACCTCCTATTTCATCCATTCCCAAAATATAAATTGTTGCCCAAATAGAACCAATCATAGCTAAGATAAATTGAAGTAAATCAGTAATGATGATCGCCTTAAGGCCACCAAGAGTTGAATAGGTTAATGTAACCGTACCTGCTAATAGCAATGTCAGCCAACCAGGCCAACCTAATACAATCTCTCCAAACTTAATGGCAGCTAAACTAACAGCACCCATCACTAAAACATTAAAAATCAAACCTAAGTATAATGCGCGAAAGCCTCTCAAAAAAGCAGCAGCTTTCCCGCTATACCTCAATTCATAAAACTCAATATCCGTAACTACTCCAGATCTTCGCCAAAGCCTAGCATATATAAAAACTGTCAACATTCCTGTCAAAAGAAATGCCCACCAAGCCCAATTCCCACTAACACCACTTTGTCTAACAAGATCTGTTACTAAATTTGGAGTGTCAGTAGAAAAAGTTGTAGCTACCATGGAAATTCCAAGGAGCCACCAAGGCATATTTCTTCCTGCTAAAAAAAAAGACTCAGTATCATTACCTGCTTTTTTAGATGCCCAAATACCAATAAATAAAGAAAGTAAGAAATAAATCAAAACGATCATCCAATCAAAAGAAGAAAGAATCATATTAAAATTCCTTATTTAAACCAAAAATGGGTTTATTTTTTTTCCATTTACCTCTTGTAAAATCAGGAAATTTCATAGGCCTACTACCTTGCTGTATTGATTTTTCCGAAAGAGGACAAATCGCAGACATACTCACAGCATCATATACATCTATGGGTGGAGAGACATTCCTTTTAATGGATTCAATGAAAGCTCGCATTATAAAAAAATCAATCCCTCCATGTCCAGCCCCTTCTGCATCATTTGAAAAAGCTTTCCATAATCCATGATCATATTCTTTTTGATATTCATCGAACGATTCCCACATATGTGGCTCAGGGCTAACATCCTCTAAATAAATAGAATCATTATCTCTCATCCATATGCCTTTAGTTCCTTGAACTCTAAAATTTAAACTATATGGCCTTGGTGAACTTGTATCATGACTTAACATGACAGTTTGACCATTAGCACATTTAATTACAGATGTAACTATATCACCTAATTTAAAATTTATTTTTGCATTTGGATGATTTTCTCCTCCTTTTTTAACAATATATTCATTCAATCCCCTCGCCTGAGTTGCTGTAGAGGTAATATATTCAAAACGATTGCCCCTATTTATATCCAGCATCGTACTAACTGGCCCAGCTCCATGGGTAGGATATAAATCACCGTTTCGTTTTATTGAATGTTCAGTCCTCCATTTTGCCTCACTAAAACCTTTCTCACCGAATTCTACACCACCACCATAAGGTTGTTTTCCATCATTAAGCTTGACATCTCTCAAGTCGTGCTGATATCCTCCTTGAAGATGTAATAATTCTCCAAACATTCCATTTCTTACCATATTCAATATTGCCATCACATCTCTACGATAACATACATTTTCCATTAACATGCAAAACTTTCCACTCTTTTCAGAAGTATCAACAAGTGACCAGCAATCTTTTATTGTCAAAGCCGCAGGAACTTCACTACCAACATGTTTGCCGGCATTCATTGCAGCAATAGACATTTCAGCATGCCATTCCCAAGGAGTTGCAATAATGACGCCATCTAAATCATCTCTTTCTAATAAATTAAGAAAATCCTCATCACCTCTATTATAAACAGTAGGTATTTCTTTTCCGTTATTTTTTAAAATCCTAAGAGATCTTTGAATCATACCATCATCTATATCGCATATGGCAGGTATGCTAACATCCAGTCTTTTTGCAGCCAAATCCAATAACCACTGTCCTCTAAGTCCTGTACCTATAAATCCAATTGAGACCTGTTTATTTTCATTCAATTTAGAAAATGCTATTTTTGGCATTAATAAAGCCCCCATACTAGCCAAGGTAGTTGTTTGGATGAACTTTTTCCTTTTCATGAAAAACTACTCCAAATGTTAATTTATGATTATAAATAATTTATGAAACTTACTTGTCTTTAAAGTATTTAAGAAATGATTTGATTATGAAAATAGATAGTTTTATAAAAAAATAATCTTATTTCATTGTAAATTATGTTTCTAATTATATTTCTATTTACATACAATTAAAAATGGCAGATCAATCTAAATACATATGGTTTAATGGTAAAATACTTCCTTGGGAAAAAGCTAAAATCCATGTAATGTCTCATGTCCTACATTATGGAAGTGGTGTTTTTGAAGGTATAAAATGTTATCTAACTGATAAAGGTCCCGCAATCTTTAAACTTTCAGAACATATTGATCGCCTATTTTTATCTGCTAAAAAGTATAAAATGGAAATACCATTTAAAAAAGAAAGTCTCATGCAAGCATGCATTGACACAGTACATTTAAATCAATTTGATGAATGCTACATTAGACCAATAGCATTCTATGGATATGATACTTTAGGAGTTCATCCAAAGCAATGCCCCGTTGAAGTTGCAATTGCTAGTTTTTATTGGGGAGCATATCTAGGTGATGAAGGAATCACAAATGGTGTAAACATCACCATCTCTCCTTGGAAACGATTATCACTTGAATCTTTCCCATCTTCTGCAAAAGCATCAGGGCAATACATGAATTCCATGCTTGCAGTACAAGATGCTAGAAAAAATGGTTTTGACGAAGCATTATTATTAAATCAAAATGATTTCATTGCAGAAGGATCTGGACAAAACATTTTTATTGTTAAAGATGATATAATATATACAAATGATGAGGAATCATCAATATTGATGGGAATAACTCGTGAATCAATCATAAAAATATGTGAAGATTTAAATAAAAAAGTTGTAATAACCAATCTAACAAAAAATATGTTATTTAACGCTGATGAAGCATTTTTTACAGGCTCTGCTTCCGAAGTAACTCCAATTTCAACAGTTGATAAAAAACCAATCAAAAACGGTAAACCTGGAAAAATTACATTGGAATTGAAAGAGATATATTATAATATCATCCATGGGAAAAATTCACGCTACCTAGATTGGCTAACTTTTGTAAATTTAAACGTACCTAAGACAGAAATCTTATTAGAAAATTAATAATTAATTATTCTAACTAAGCATCAACCACATTTGTTTTCCAAATGTTAAAACCCATGTCACTTATCGGATCAACATTGCTAGATGGCATGGTTTTTAGAATATCTTGAATAGCAGTATGATTATTTACTACTTCACCAATTATTATTATTGCTGGAGTAAGTTTAAAATCATCATCAAACTCCTCTAATATATTATCTAAGCTTGATAAAATTATTTTTTGACTATTCAATGTAGCATTAATTATAATTGCGATAGGAGTTGTTTTATCTTTACCATTTTCAATAAGCCCTTTTACAATTTCATTTAATCTACGAGAGGCCATATAAAAAACTAAGGTTGATTGTAATTTTGCTATTGTTTTCCAATCTTGATCATTAGAAGTTTGACATTGATGTCCTGTTATAAATAAAGTACTTGTTGCATCATCACGATGGGTAAGAGGTATGCCAGCGTATGCAGCGGCCCCAATACCTGCAGTTATTCCTGGTATGATTTCAAAAGAAATCTTTTTTTCAGCTAATGCCATG
>CAZQYT010000078.1:0-6320 GCA_964597475.1 uncultured bacterium
CTGATGGTTCTTATGGATTAGATGACGATGGTTTTGATTATGATGGTGACGGTGCATGTGATGCAGGTGACGATGATGATGATAATGATGGTTCATTAGATGATGATGACTCAGATGATAATAATGAATTTGCATGTTCAGATGATGATGATGATACGTGTGATGATTGTTCTGATGGTTCTTATGGACTAGATGATGATGGTGCTGATAATGATGGTGATGGATGGTGTAATGATGGTGATGCTTATCCTGATTGTGCATATGATAATGCCAATGACCCTTCAGTATATCCTGGAGATATTAATGTAAACCCATATGATGAATGTGGTAATTGCCATGGTGATGGATTTGAAACGTCTTGTATTGGCACTGATGATTGTGACGACATGGATTGTTCTGGTGAGTGTGGTCAAGATGCATACATTGATGATTGTGGTGAATGTGATGATAGCTTGAATACAGATTGTTTAGATATCACCTTTGATTTGCATATTGGCGCTAATTTAATTAGTTTTTATGCATTGCCAGAAGATGTAAGTATTTCATCAATGTTTAATGACTTTGAAAATGGAACAGGCATAATGGGTGAAGGTGTTGGTGCAATTAAGGTTAATGATGCTTGGATTGGTAGTTTGACTCATGTTTCTCAAGAAGATGGTTATTGGGTTAAGGTAGATCAAGAAATTACGTTTGTAGTTGAATCAGCAGATCCAGTCAATTATGATGCGGATGGAGAGGTAGTATATGATGTACACTATGGAAATAATTTAATATCATATTCTTTCCAATCTTCTCAAACATTTTCAGAAGGAATAGGTGATGCCTCAGCAAATGTTTATGCCATAGCAGGTGAAGGTTTGGCTGCTTTATATAATCCAAATGCTGATGGTGATGGTGATGGCTGGGTTGGTTCATTACAATATTTTGAAGGTGGAAAAGGTTATTGGCTCGTTGCAACTAATGATTTTTCATTTAGTTATACAGGTGTCTCTGGTGGATTGGTAAGATCTAAGGAAGTGCGTAAAGTTCCATCTGCATATGCACATTATCAATCTGATCAGCAAGCATTTTTCTTTATAGATAATGCTACGATTTCAGGCGAATCTCTTGATGAGGATGATGTTATAATTGCTTATAATCAAGACGTTATTGTGGGATCACGTTATTGGGGTGGAGAAATGACAGATGTACCTGCAATGGGAATTGGAACTGATGAAGACATGTTTGAAGGTTATTGTGTAGCGGGTGATCAAATTACATTTAAAGTCCTAGATGCATCTAGTGGGGAATTAATTACCATGAGCTCTGAAGGTGTAATAGAATGGCAAGATTTAATGATGTCTGTAATTAGTCTTACAGATCAATATTTACCTACTGAAATTAATTTGAGTAATGCATATCCAAACCCATTTAATCCAGTGACCATGCTAAGTTATGATGTTCCTTTTGAGATGGATATAAGTTTAGGAGTTTATGATCTTCGTGGTAGATTAGTAGATGAATTAGTTAATAAATCATGTGATCGTGGACGTTATGAAGTAACTTGGAATGCCGAAAAGAATGCAAGTGGTGTTTATATTGTTAAACTTGTTGCTGGCAATACTGTTAAGTTGCAGAAAGTAATGCTAGTTAAATAAGATTACATTTAAACTTTGATTCATGAAAGGGCGTTGTAATTAATACAGCGCCCTTTTTTTGAATTAAAAGTATTGTTTAGATATGAAAGATTCACCGTAAATTTAAGTCTGTTTAAGAAATTGAACTTTTTTAATTAGATAGAGGTATATTAATGATGAAAATAAAGATGATTAAATCATTCATGATTGTAATCCCAGTGTTATTGACTTCATGTTCAAATATGGAAAATGATGCTAACATGGTTAAAAAATTGGATGAGATTAGTGATGCTCAAAATGTTCTTTTGAAAAAAGTATCTAGCTTGGAGAAATCTGTCGCAAATTTAGCATTGGCAAGTAAAAATCAACCTGCAGATAATAAGAAACAACAGCCTCCTCAAGCAGATCCTAATAAGGTATACAATATTCCAGTTGGTGATTCATTTTCAAAAGGTCCAGATGATGCTGCCGTGACCATCATAGAATGGTCAGATTTCCAATGACCGCATTGTGCAAGATCTGTCAGTTTGATAGATGACCTTTTAAAGAAATATCCAAACGATTTAAGAGTTGTAATTAAGCAATTTCCTCTTTCATTTCATAAACAAGCTAGAAAGGCATCCATTTATGCACTTGCTGCAGAAAGGCAAGGAAAGTACATGGAAATGTCTGACAAAATCTTTGCTAATTATAGACAATTAAAGTCTAATGAAGATTTGCCTAGACAGTATGCTGAAGAATTAGGTTTAGACATGGTTCAATTTGATAAAGATATGAAGGATCCTGCCTTGGATGCACGCATTAGTAAAGAAATAAATCAAATGAAACAGTCTGGAATACCTAGAATGTCTGTTCCTAAATTCCTCATAAATGGAAAAGAACCTCAAGGTAAACGTGATGTTGCAAATTATTCTGCAATTATTGAAGCAGAATTGAAAAAGAAAAAATAGATATTTAATAATTATTTATTTTAATGAAAAAAGCTCCAAAATGGAGCTTTTTTCATTTTCAACATTATAAAATTAATAATTTATTTTCTAGCGTGAATTATGTGATTTATGTCACATTAATTATTTTCATTTCATTTTTTACTTTCTATTTTTATAATTAATTAAATTTTTAATAAATTTTTTTTAATCACCCTAAGTATTTGTAAATATTTGATTTATAATTTTAATATTATATTCTTAATATAATTTTTATTCTTCTAATTTAGTTTAATTTGATAATTTTTATATGGTCATGTTTGATTTCAAAATTGTGATGCGTGTCATCAGTTAAATAGAGGAGAAAATGTAAATTTAAGTGAAAATAAAATGCATATGGGGCATCATTCAAAACAGTTAGGGTAAAATTGTTGAAGAAAGATAAAACATATTATTTGGTCAATTATTTGACCATATTATTAGTACTACTAGGATTATCTCTAGTTTATTCAAATGATATTCATTTGAATAATGGAGATAATTTAGTATTCTATCCTTTTGAATCTTCTCAATCTTTTAAAGATGGAATTTCTAAAGATGATCTTGACCATATTTTAAGTGTTTCTAATCAAGGAAGAAGTAAATTAAAAATTAATGAAGAATGGTATGGATCATTAAATACATTAGATCCAAATCAAGAATATTGGATGTCATCTGATCTATCTTTTGATTTTCAATTTAATTATCCTGAGAAAAGTATATTAAATGAAAATGATATTTTATCACGTTCCTTGATTGAACCTGATTTGTTTGATTTTAATCAATCTTTATATCAAGCATTTTATTTTATTAAATTTGCTGACATAGTAGATTCATCACTTGTGGTTGGAGAAGATTGGATTGGTGCATTTAATGGAGAGGTTTGCATAGGCGCTAGACAGTGGAATGGAATGTATACGGATGTTCCTGTAATGGGTTTTGATCCAGAATCAAATGAGACTAATGGTTATATCCACCAAGGTGAATATCCACGTTTTGTCATTTATGATGCATCTGAAGATGCATATTATGATACATTCTTAAATGAAAATCACCAATTTCAACAATCAATGATCCAAATGTATATAATTGATTCAATGAGTGTAGAAAGAGATTGTAATGGTGAAATCGGTGCAATGCATGGCGGTTCATATCTTGATGATTGTGATGTATGTTCTAGTGGTGATACAAACCATACTCCAAATAGTGACATGGATTGTAATGGAGATTGTTTTGGGGATGCATACCTTGATGATTGTAATACATGTGATAATGATGATACTAGTGATTGCAGAACTTTATCCATGGATTTAAATCAAGGTGCAAATTTGATTAGTTTTTCAGCATTGCCTATTAATTCTTCTATTGATTCAATATTTATTAATATAAAAGAAAATATTCAACTTATTATTTCTGAAGGTGAAGGTGTCATTAATTTAAATGGTAATTGGTATGGTAGCATTAATCAAATAAATCCTAATCAAGGTTACTGGATTATAGTAAACGAAAATGTTAATTTATTGATTGAAGATGCCATTCCAACACATACCATTCAAAATAGTCTTCAATATTCTTTACATGCAGGTAATAATTTAATTTCTTATCCTTTTGAAATTGATCAATCATTTGAAGATGCCATTCCCATTGAATTTAGGGATAGGATTTTTGCAATAGCAGGAAATGCTTCTGCTGCAAAAAACATAAATGGGGATTGGAATGGTTCATTATATTCTTTTTCGGCAAATCAGGGATATTGGTTTATCGTAAATGAAGACATGCAGTTTGAATTTAATTATCCAAACATGGATTTTTCTCAAAGAATTAATGCTGATGTTGATCCAAATGCGCCTGAGCTTTTTACTTATAGTCAATCTCCTTATCAAGCATTTTATTGGGTATCAAATGCTGAAATAGATGGGATTCCATTGGAAGTAGGTGAAGATTGGATTGGTGCATTTAATGGAGAAAATTGTGTTGGTTGTAGAATTTGGAGTGGACTTAGTACTTTGGGAATACCCACAGATGTTCCGGTTATGGGTTTTGATGATGACATACCTTCGACTCAAAATTATATTATGGCTGGTCAATTTCCACGTTTTGTCATTTATGATGCTTCTGATAGTTTGTATTATGAAGCTAACGTTTATGACAATCATGTGTTTGAGGGTGCTCTTCTTGCAATGTATTCAATAAATTCAATTAAAGTTGAAAGAGATTGTGCTAATGTTTTAGGTGGAAATTATGAATTAGATAATTGTGGAATATGTGCAGACCCTAATAATCCTCCAATTGATTGGCCATGTGCGTATGATTGTGCAGGAGTTGCTGGAGGAGAGGCTTATTTAGATGATTGCGGTATTTGTTCTGGAGGAAATACAGGGCATGTGGCAAATAGTGAACAAGATGATTGTGGAGATTGTTGTTTGGATGGTCCTGATGATTTGAGTTGCTGGAATGCTAGTAAAGATTGTAATGGAGATTGTTATGGGACAGGTTTTTTAGATGATTGTGGTATTTGTTCTGGAGGCTATACTGGGCATTTGTCTAATAGTGACCAAGATTGTAATGGAGATTGTTTTGGAATGGCCTTTTTAGATGATTGTAATGTTTGTTCTGAAGGTTTATCAGAACATACTGCCAATAGTGACCAGGATTGTAATGGAGATTGTTTTGGAATGGCTCTTGTGCAAAATTATTTTCAGGATGTTGATGGCGATGGTTTAGGAGGAGACATAAGTGGACAATTTTGTAATTCAGATGTACCTGATGGCTGGGTGTTAAATGATGCTGATTCTGATGATGCTTGTCAATCAAATTATCATGATTGTATGGATGTATGTGATGGGGTCTCCATTATTCAAAATTATTATCAGGATTCAGATGGAGATGGTTTAGGTAGTAATATAGTGGATGTTTTTTGTTCAGGAGATGTGCCAGAGGGCTGGGTATTAAATGATACTGATTCTGATGATGCTTGTCAATCAAATTATCATGATTGTGCTGGCGTTTGTGATGGCATTGACATTATTGTTGGTTATTGGCAAGATGAAGATGGAGATGGTTTGGGAGGGCAAAATTATGAAGAATATTGTACGGTAAACATTCCAAATGGATGGGTTTTGAATAATGAAGATGAAGATGATGATTGCTATTCAAACTATCATGATTGTGCGGGTATTTGTAATGGTTTTGCTCAAATAAATATATATTATGAAGATGCTGATGGAGATGGACTTGGGGGAAATGTTAGTCAGGAATATTGTGATGCTAATGTTCCAAATGGTTGGTTAGAAAATAGTGATGACATGGATGATGCTTGTCAATCAAATATCCATGATTGTTTAGGAGTATGTGATGGTGATTCTATTTTAGATGATTGTAATATTTGTAATGGTGATAATACTATATGTGCAGATTGTGCAGGCACTCCAAATGGTGATGCTGTTGAAGATAATTGTGGAATATGTGATAATGATAGTTTTAATGATTGCATGCAAGATTGTTCAGGTGAATGGGGTGGTAATACCGTTATAGATGAATGTAATGTTTGTGGTGGTAATAATTCATCTTGTTCAGATCTTTGTGGTGTACCATTTGGAGACAATTCATCTTGTGTTGATGAATGTGGCGTTCCAAACGGTGATAATAGTTTTTGCGCTGACTGTGCTGGCGTACCAAATGGCGATAATGTTGAAGATAATTGTGGAATATGTGATGATGATCCTCATAATGATTGTCC
>CAZQYT010000079.1:0-6277 GCA_964597475.1 uncultured bacterium
TCCCGATTCAATCACTGCCTTATGCACATTCATACCAAAGAACCCTTTTCCACCAAAATTAGGCAAAAGTGCAGGATGAATATTAAGAATGCAATCTTTAAATTCTTTAATAATACTTTTAGCAATTAATTTCATATAACCCGCTAAACAAATAAGATCAATTTGTTTTATTTTAAGTGCTTCTAAAAGTAAATCTTCACCTGTCTCAATATCTGGAAAACGTATTTTATTAATAATAAATATGTCAATTTTTTTTTCTTTGGCATACTTAACAGCGCCAGATTTTACATTATTACTTACAAGTAATTTAATTCGAGCAGAAATATTCCCTGATTCAATATTTTCTTGTATTGATTTAAAATTAGAGCCTCCACCCGAAGCAAAAACTGCAATTTCTTTCATTATTCTAATTCCTTTTCAATATCTTTAATAATCTTATCAAGCAAGTGCTTATCTTTAAAAATATTAAAACTATCTGATTCTATTACATATACATTTTGATGATTAATTCTATTTATCCATCTATCATATAAAAGATTCAAACTATGAAGATATTCAGCAGAAATATTTTTTTCAAAATTTCTATCACGATTTTTTATTCTAGATAAAAGCGTATCTGTTGATGCTCGTAAATAAATAATCAAATCAGGTTTTCTTAAAAATTGTATCATATTTGCAAACAAACTATTATATGTTTTCCAATCACGATTAGTCATGTGATTCATTTCATGTAAATTTTTAGCAAAAATCTCTACATCTTCATAAATGGTTCTATCTTGAATAACACCTATTTCATTTGCTTGCATTTCCATCTGATCTGAAAAGCGGTGTTGTAAAAAATATACTTGAAGATTAAAACTCCAACGGCTCATATTACCATAAAAATCATTCAAATAAGGATTATCTAATACAGATTCATAATATGCTTTCCAACCAAATTTTTTTGAAATTGTTTCTGTAAATGTAGTTTTTCCAACGCCTATATTTCCCGCAATACCAATGAAAGGTTTTTTTATCATCAAATTTGTTTACCCAACATAATTCCATCGCTAGCATAATTTAATTGTAACGGAATAATTGTATTAACTGATTCAACTTGTCCTTTTGTTTTCACTTTAACATAATTTTCTGAAAATCCTGATAAAAATCCATCATTATAATTTTCAATTAAAACATTTCTTATGCTTCCATGATTTTTAGCATAAAATTTATCTTTTTTTTCTTTAGAGAGAATATGTAAAGCCTTACTTCTATCTATAATTTTATCAGTTTCAACTTTATGCTGTAAATTGACAGCTTTAGTATCATTTCTCTCCGAATATGAAAAAACATGTAAATAAGAAATATCAAGATTATTAATAAAATCATATGTTTCCTGAAAACAGTCTTCATTTTCCCCTGGAAAACCAACAATAACATCTACACCTATGCATGCATTTGGCATCATTTTTTTTATGTTGTTCATTCTATTTGAAAATAAATCTTTATTATATCTACGCTGCATCGATTTTAAAATAATATCAGAACCTGATTGTAACGGAACATGGAAATGTGGTAAAAATTTATCTGATTCTGCAATGAATTGAATGATTTCATCTGATAGAAGATTGGGCTCAATTGATGAAACTCTATAGCGTTGTCTACCATTTATTTTATCTAACTTTAACATTAGTTTTAATAAATCCTCATCAGGCCTTGCACCAAAATCACCAATATTAATACCCGTTAATACAATTTCAAGAACACCAGATGAAATAATTTTTTCAACCTGACACATTACTTCATCTATTGAGGAACTCCTACTTTTACCTCTAGCCATTGGTATTGTACAAAAACTACAATTATAATCACATCCATCTTGAATTTTCAAATAAGTTCGTGTTCGCTTGCCAATGGAAAAAGATGGCTCAAAAGAATTAACATTTTTTATGTTAGAAGTTATTATTTTAAAAGTATCACTTGAATGCATTGATTCTAAATTTTCAGGTAAATTAAACTTATCTTCAGTTCCAACAACAAGAGAAACACCTGAGATATTAGATATCTCTGTTGGATTAAGCTGTGCATAACAACCAGTAACAATAATTTTTGCAAAAGGAGAATTACTTAATGCCTTACGAATAATTTTGCGAGCTTTTTTATCTGCATTTTCTGTTACAGAGCAAGAATTAATTACATAAACATCTGCAGGATCATCAAAATCAACAATACTATATCCAGATTTAATAAAAGATCTTTCTATTGTTGATGTTTCAGCATAATTCAACTTACAACCTAAAGTTTGAAAAGCTACAGTTTGATATGAATTACCCAAGACAATCTCATTTTACATAAAATACAAGAAAATTTATTTTGTGTGGAAACTAAATTTATAATTATTAATAGAACTAATGAAATTGAAAATGATTTTTTTATATAATCATAAATCAAATCCCTGATGATTCTTCTTCATCCATGGTCTCTAAATGTTTTTTCTTTGGTTTAAAAATATACCCCTGTCCCGAACTTCCATTAATATGAGTCACTAATGGTTCATTTAATTGATACCAACGTACATATTTACTAGATTGTTTTATGGGTTGATCATGAAGCCAATCCAAATCAATATTACTTTCAACATTAGATTTTTGAATGGTAAAGTAACCTATTCTTAAACTCGTCACATTCTGAAAAAAATGACTGCCAAAAGATGGGTCAGGGTTCATTTCATCTAAGCCAACTTCAATGATTATTCGAGCATTAGAAATCTGTTTCCAATTAACGGGGATACCTAACCAGGGGTCAGCAGTACCCCATCTGCCAGGGCCAATTAAAACATATGGATCATCTTTGCCTAACTGTCTATTGAATATTTCTATTTCATTAGCAATATTATTAGTAAATGATTGGTCAAATGAATCTGAATGAACATAAATAATGTTTTTTATGGAATCTGTCATACCATCCCCAAGTACAATGTTACTACTACATAATTGATCAACATTATTTGTAGAAATTTTATAATTTGAATAATCCAAACTACCAATAACCATTGGTTTGATTTGTAATAAACAAAATTCATCATTTAAATTCGGATCATCAAAAATGTTTACTGCAAATTCAATTTCAACAGGACAACCCATAGATTCTTTCCCTTTTTCTAAAATATCATTTAAAATTTTAGATAAAGGAAACTTTTCATATTTTAAAATTGAAGAAAATGAAATTATCCTTTTACCTTTTTTATTCAATGAATCTCTAATAATCCCATCTTCATTACAAACAACACTAGCAACATGTTTAAGGGTACCATGGCTTTCTGCATGTTCCAAGTCTAATCTTTCTAAATTTTCTTCTTCCCCTTCTTTTAATTTATTTTCGCCATTAGCCATGTTTAATGCATAGAATGAATTTTGCGAATTGGCAACAGTAGATTTTATAGAATGAAACTGGGGTATTATATTTGGATATTTAGGTGAAAAACGTAATGCTTTTCCACCTTCAACAATTGTTCTGCCTAATCCCAAAGCCGTAAAAACAATACCCTCATCCCTTCTCATATAAGAAATAGGATAATAATTATAACTTTGAGCAACACCACTTATTGTTGGATAAAAATAATCTCCATGCATTTGCCCAATCATTTCCATTATAATTACTGCCATTTTTTCTTCTTCATGTCGATGAACGATATTTTCCATCAATGTTTTAGGCTCTTGAAAAAAAGTAGAAGCATACACTCTTTTTATCGCTTCACATAATTGATTCAAACGCTCTGTTTTACTTCGATGTGAATTAGATAACATAAATGTAGAATACATTCCTGCAAGAGGTTGATATTGAGAATCCTCCAATAAACTTGAAGATCTAACAGCTAATGGAAATTTCACATGATTTAGAAAATCTTTCAATGAATTAATAATCTTTTTTGATAAACTAGCTTTTAAAAAAATATTTTCAATAATCTTATTATCATCTAATGATAATACTTTTTCCCAAAGAGAATTTTCCTCCATAAATTCATCAAATTCATCTGTACTTACAACTGCAATTTTAGGAATTCTAAAATTAACATCTACATATTTTTCTACAATCTCATTATTTTTCCAATAAGAGTTAGCAAAAGCCAAACCTCTAGCTTTTCCACCTAATGAGCCAGTGCCAATACGAACAAAATTTGCAATAGATTCCTTAGATTTAGGGCGAAATTCTACAATAGATAACATTCTTTTATTTTTTTGATTATTTTTAATCAAATGCACATGGTGATCAATCCTCTCTTCAAATGTTTCAAATTCATCACCCTTAAGCTTGCGAAAACTATTTGCCAAGCCAAACTCTCCTCTAGCTGCCAACCAGTTTGAAAAATGATTATTAGATGCATGGAAGTTCAAGGATTCTTCAGGTATGTTTTTTAAAAAATTTAAAAGTTCTTCTACTGTACTTATTTTACCTATGTCTTGCCCATTTGGAAGTTTGAAATTAAAATCACCAAAACCAAAATTTTCAACCATAAAATCACGAATATCTGAAAACAATGTTGAAGAATTTTTATCTAAAACATTAGAAGTTATTTTTCTAGCTCTATTAATGGCTTTTTTTTCATTTGAGATTAACAAAACAGGCAAAGTAGACTCTATAGAAAGAACATACTTTGCAAATACTATTCCAGCATTTGGATGCATTATGCCATCTTTTGGAAACCTTATATCTGATATGATACCAAAAATATTATTTTTATAATTCTTGAAATATTTTTTTGCCGTTTCAAAATCATGGACAAGTAAAACTTTAGGCCTCCCCCTCATATGTAAAAGTCTCTGTGTATTATTTAAACTTTTATCAATTAATTGTTTAGTGTGATATAATGTTTCTTTATATATCAACGGTAAAATACTAGAATAATAACGTGGGGTATCTTCAATATAAATAATTGAACGAACATCACCTTTGCGTGTATCTCTTTTTATATTTTTTATATCTTCTACATGTTTTATTATTGCAGGAAAAACATTAGAATTCCCAGACCAAACAAATACATTATCTAAAAAATCATCTAATTTAGGAGGTAATTGTTTGATTTCAGACTCATCAAAAGCTAATAAAATAATTGGCTTTTTACTATATGCCTCCTTAATCTGTTTGCCAAAAGTCATCAAATCCATATCTGAAATTCTCATCATTACAATAATAAGATCAACTGATCTTCTAGACAATAAATCCATGGCATAAGAGGCTGTTGTTGCTTGCCAAACTCTAGGAGCATAACTTAAATTCATGCCTAAATATTCATGGAGAATCTGCTCAGTAAGTCGACCATCTTCTTCTAGGATGAATGCATCATAGGGGCTAGAAACAAGTAAAATGTCATGAATGCGATGAAGCATTAAATCTTGAAAATGTTTATCTGATTGCTTTTGATTTAATGATGTTTGCATTAATGAAAATTACGTAAGAATATTATTTTCTTGATTTAATTTTTCAAAAATTTTATAGATTACATTTAAATTATTATTAACCTAAATTTAATAGATTAATTTATACCAATTCATAATAAAACTGACAAAACATATGAGTGCAATTATTTATAAAGATGTAAAAAAAGCCCACATATCAACCATGGAGCAATATCAACACAATTATTCAAAATCCATTAATAATTCTAACAAATTTTGGAATGATGCTGCAAAACGTTTACACTGGAATAAAACATGGAATTCAATATCTGACAATGATTTTTCGAAAGCAAAAATCAATTGGTATGGAGGTGGCAAATTAAATGCATCATATAATTGTCTAGACAGACATGTAGAATCTGGCTTTGGTAATAAAACTGCAATAATTTGGGAAGGCAATGATCCCGATGAAAATAAATCATTTACTTATCAAGAGCTGTTAAATGAAGTTTGCAAATTTTCCAATGTATTAAAATTAAATGGAATTAACAAGGGAGATAGAGTTTGTATTTATATGCAAATGATACCAGAATTAGCAATAGCAATGCTTGCTTGTGCAAGAATTGGTGCAATTCACTCTATAGTTTTCGGAGCCTTTTCACCTGATTCACTAAAAGAAAGAATCAATGATTCAAAATGCAAATTATTAATAACACAAGACACTGGAGTAAGAGGAAAAAAACATGATATTCCAATGAAAATGAATGCAGATATTGCATTGACTCAAACTCCATCAATTAAAGCAGTCATAGTAGTTAAAAGAACGGGTAATGATATTTTTATGCAAAATAATCGTGATATTTGGTGGCATGAATCAATGGAAAATAGTCAAATTTCATGTG
>CAZQYT010000080.1:0-6264 GCA_964597475.1 uncultured bacterium
AAGGTGCTCCTTTTACCACTCCTCTTGTTATCATTAATCGTAATAATCCATTTTTAAGAGAATTTTTATTAATGGTATTTTCTAACAGTATTTTAATTTCATTTTTTGACTTGTTACAATTAATTCTAATTAATTCCAATCCAGAGAATAATCTATCAAGATGTTTATTGCATCGAAATATATTTTCATTTTTAAACCTAATTGTTTCAAATAGCCCATCTCCAAGTAAAAAACCAGCGTCATATAATGGTACATTGGATTTTGAAGTTGATAGCCACTCTCCATTTATATAATTAATATAATCGTCCATTTAAGAAAGCGGGATTTCCATGGTAATATTTTTTAATTGCAACATGAATATATCTTTTTTGGTAAGTTCATTTATTTTAACAGAGCTCAAATTCATGTTTATTAGATTCAACATTATTGTTAACATTACAGATGTCAATAATTTTACTTTTTTGCTGTGCTTCTTCCCATTCTAACATTGGCTTTGAATCCCAAACGATTCCTCCACCAACCGGGTAAGTCGCAATGGAATCTTTAATGGTCATTGTACGAATTGCAATGTTAAAATTCATTTCACCATTATTAGAGATGGTCCCAAGTGCTCCAGTATAAATACCTCTGTCATAATTTTCTAATGAATCTATTATCTCCATTGATCGTTCTTTGGGTGCGCCTGTTATGGAACCTCCAGGGAACATTGCTTTTATTATGTCGATTTCTTTTACAGAAGATGATAATTTCCCATATACTTTTGAAACCATTTGATGAACGGTTTTAAACGATTCTATTCCATGGAGATTATCAACTTTAACAGAACCAAATTCACAAATCTTACCAATATCATTTCTAATTAAATCTACGATCATTAAATGCTCTGCGCGATCCTTTGTACTTTTTTGTAATTCCAATTTTAATAGTTCATCTTTAATTAAATCATTTGATCTTGGACGCGTACCTTTCATGGGTAAAGACTCTATGATGCCATTAGAAGTTTTGAAAAATTTTTCAGGGGTAAAACTTAAGATTTTTAATTTATTTGAATTTAAATACATACCGTGCCAAGGTTTAATCATTTCTCGCATGGACAAATACAAATCAAATGAGTCATTAGTAGTTTCATATTTTTTTTGGCTGGGTGAAATTTATTTGATATGAATCGCCTATTGATAAGCATGATTTTATTTTTATGATGAATTTTTCATATTCTGTAGGAGTAGGTAAATCTTGAATTAGTTTTAAATTGATTGATTTAACATCTCTCATATTATTATGATTTTCATAATCCATTATCATTTTTGGTTTAGCAAACCATAAAAGTGGACTATCATTATTAATAGGCTTGAAATTTAAGTGAGGGAAAAGCAAATTTTTAAAATCATATGAAATGTATCCTATTGCTGCTAAGTCTTTACTTTCCCCTTTCCATTTATTAAGAGTATTTTGAAAAACCATTAATGGGTCACTATCAATTATTTTTCCATTTAATAATGGTTTTCCAGTGTTATTTATCATAAAAATTTCTTCAAAGTCAAAAATTGCTTTTGGATTTTCAGCACAATTCCAATCATCTAATAATGCTTGAGGTTTTCCATGTTTTTTAATTAATTCAAATAATGTCATGTTTTTTTTCTAATGGTGATTTGTTAATATGACCAAAGGTTGTAAAATTAAATATTCTTGGTGAAGGAATTGCATATGAAAAAATTCGTTTTTTATTTATGAAATCAAGCAATCCCGTATCTTTTATGTATGCTAATGGTATTTTAGCTCTTTTCCCCTCAATGCGACTTTTGATTAGTGGCATTTGTGGAGGAGTCCATCCTAATTCCTTGGCAAATAATCGCAGTAGATGCCAAATCACATTTTCATCCCAATCGGGATTAAATTGATATTGAATGCTTTGAATATTTAAATTTTTACTTTTAAGTTTACTTTTATCATTTATGGCATCTAATTTTTTTAGTAATGGATATAAATTCCGATCTATTCTTTTTTCAAATGTTTTTGTATTTATTTTGTCAAATAACCGCTTCCAATCATAGTCTATTAAAATTTCCATCCATTTTTTACAATTTTCATTATAATGTTGAAATTTTAACCACGTTGCATCACTATGTAGAACTAGGAGTTTAGCCATATGTTCATTTTTAATTTTAACATTATGAAGCCATAGAAGATAAATTAATGTTGAAAAGGGAAACTTAGATTTAAATTCATTTGAATTTATATTTGCTAAGATATTAGGATTACATGATGTTTTAAATCCTTTTGGGATTTTATCTGTTATTGAAACTACATGCCCACCAATTGCACGGCCTTGTTTAGGTAAAATATTTAAATCAACCCAAATCAGGTCTTTCTTTTTTTCAAGTCCCTTCTCTGATATCCAAATATTTTTTAAATCATAGTATCCGTCTAGTTTCCAATTTAAATGATGATGTAGAAAAGAGGCACAAATCAACCCATCATAATCTGCAGAAATAACCATGGAATGATTTTTTTCTTTTAGCCAATTAAATTTTTCAAGAAGTTCTATTCTATTTAAAACCATGGGTTAAGATTAAAGAAAATCCAACATATCATTCAATGATCAGTAATTGTTTGATACATTAGGTTACGTAATTATGTTATATTTTTTGCCTTATGGATGTTTAGATTATATTAAATATTATGAAAAAACAAATAAGCATCATATTATCATTATTAAGTTTTTTGTTTTGTCAAGAAATAATTGGTGAAGGTTTGTATGGAGATGATTTAATTTCATTTCTACGCCAAAACTATAAGACAAGTTTTACTCTTGGCTATACAGATGCTAGGGATACGTTGTATTTACAAATTGACAGACATGAGGGAGAGGTAAAAGGGGTATATAGTAATTTTGGTGTAAATCTTCCAAATGGAGTGGATCCTAGTACGTATCTTTATGAAAATGGAATTAATTGTGAGCATGTATGGCCTCAGAGTTTATATGAAGGAACTGAACCTCAAAAAAGTGATATGCATGGTATTAGGCCTTGTAAGGACAATGTGAATTCAGCCAGAGGTAATAAGCCCTTTAATGATATTGTTGATTCTGAGACGATTACATGGTATTGGGAGGATAATCAGACATCAAACATTCCTTCTTCAAATATTGATGAATACTCTGAAAACCATAATTCATTTTTTGAACCAAGGGAAGATAGAAAAGGGGATATTGCACGTACCATTTTTTATTTTTATGTAATGTATTCAGAAGTAGCAGATGAAAATTTTTTTAATATACAAAAAGAAATTTTAAGAGATTGGCATTGGCAAGATCCTGCAAATGATGATGAAATGGAGCGTACATGGAAAATTGCAGGATATCAACAAAATAAACCTAATCCATTTATATTAGATGAATCATTAATTGATAGATCATTTTTTTCAGATGATTTTGTTTTAGGTGATTTAAATGGAGATGGAAATCTTAATGTATTAGATATAGTTGAGCTTGTTAATCAAATATTAAATGGTGAAACATCCATGATAGGGGATATGAATGGAGATGGTGAAAATAACATTTTGGATGTAGTAATTTTAGCAGGCATAATTTTATCTTAGATAATATATTTTAAAATTAATAACTTATAAAAAACCCGCACTATTTCAGTGCGGGTTTTTTATAAAATAAATTTATAATGGATTTTATTTTACAAGCATAAGCTTTTGTGTAGAAATATTTCCATCATATTCTGCTTTAAGTAAATACATACCGCTAGGTGTATTTGATGCATCCCAAGTTAGATTGTATGTACCTGCATCCATGTAACCATTTGCTAAAGTTGCAATTGATTGACCAAGCAAATTATATACCATTACATTCATTTCACCAGCTAATGGCATTACAATTTCCATTGATGTTGTTGGATTAAATGGATTGGGATATGCATCTGAGATAGAAAACTCTTTAACAATCATTGCGTCAATTTGACCATTTGAATTTGCAGCAATGATTTCAATAATTTCAAATTGATCGTTACAAGAGAATAATTCATTATCAGATGGATTTAAGATTATTAAAATGGATGTATTTCCATTTGTGGAATAATCTGCAATCCATGCATTATCATTAAGTTCAATTAAGAAATCTGGGCCATGTTTTAAGGTGATTTGAAAACCAGAAACATGTCCATTTGCTTTAAATGACAAACCATTTGAAGATTGAATTAGTTTTACGGAACTTGCAGCATCACTAGTATCAGAGCGACCAAGTATGATTCCAATTGTAGCAACTAGGTCTAAAATACTTAAAGATCCATCTCCATTAACATCAACACAATCTAAATTATAATCATTTGATTCATAAATGATATACTCTACCATTATAATGATATCCATGACATTTATTGTAGAGTCACCATTTGCATCACCTAATAAGCAACTATCTTCCATTGGGCTAAACACTTGATAATAACAATCTTCACCAGTAAGTACATAGAATTCATCATCAAAATATTGTAAAAGCCATGTGCCTAATTCAAACATCATGCCATCACCAAATGAATACAAGGCAAAACAGCTTGCATATTCATCATGTTCTTCATCTCCAGGATTATAAATGCAGAATTGACCATTATATGTTCCCCATGTTTCTCCAGTATCGAATTCTTCACCGTTCCCACCAAAAGTAACGGATCCATCATCACCTAGAACAATATAATCTACCCATTCCAAATCTTGAGAATAACAGTCAAATTCACATTCAGAATTACATATTGCTTCATCGAAATAGCTATTTTCATTTTCATCACAATAGAATATGGTTGTATCTAACATATTACCATTACAATCTGCATATCCATCAAAATTCCAAGCACCTGAAATATCTAAATTTAAATCCCAACAACTATGATCAACTCCACCACATTCACCATTACAATCAATCCATTCAACACAATTACCTTCACAATCATATGGCCACACTTGCTCTTCTTCACAATTAGAAGTTTCATGATATCCAAGATTTGTCCAATCATTTTGATCTAAGACAATCCATTCAGAACCATCAGCATCCCCTGCGGCTTCTTCCCAGTTACCACCATTTCCAGATGTAACGGAAGCATGACGAACCAATGTATGATCTTTTGTTGCATTTGAAACACCAGCAACTTCCCAGCCAGAACCTGGATCATCACCAATAGTACCTATAATGTCTAATATGGCACCACTACCTACTTGGGTTAATGCAAACACATCATCACCATTACTGAGATATGTAAATGTTTGATCACATTCAGCAAGAATGAAATCATCTGAAGAGCCATGGCATACTACATATACGTCACCACTAGCTACAGTTGCATCAAATGTTACATTGTCAGGGTAATCCCAAGACATTCCATCATCACAACCATTAGAACAGCTTGATAAAGAATAACCATTTAAATCTACATCTTCATCAGAGCCATTAAATATTTCTAGATACTTATTATTACTTGAACCTTCAGCATATTCGGAAAAGAATAGATTTGCAGTGTCTGGCCAATCATAAATGCAAGTACCATCATCAACTGTTGCCGTATCATCATAATTTAGTGCACCTTCATCCATGCAGCCAGGTATGTCTTCTGGACAAGCTTCACAAGATTCCCAGCAAACAGTATCAAGCACCATGTCAGAATCTCCAGGAGTTACATATCTATCATTTCCATAATTACCACCGGCACAATCTTCAAGCGTAGAGCCAGATTCATAGCCAGAGCCATCACTATTGTTAAAATTGTAGCCATACGTAATTCCAGATGACAATGCTAAAACATGAGAAAATGTTCCATCGCCATTATCATTCATAACATGCCAATCACTTGGATTATAATCACCATTTTCTGTAGATGTCCTAACTTTAATATCACCAACCACGCCTTCAATGCTCATGTCTACTGTAAATGTTACGTTAACTAAACATGAAGAGCCGTCACCATCACAGACGCCACAGTCATCTTCCATTGCAGATCCACCACATTCACCATTACAATCATTGTATAAACAGGAACCATCATCTGAACTAGCATTTTCATTATAATTACATGCGTCTACATCCGTACAACCAGCCGTAGAAAAATCATGTGGATGTGATCCCATATAGTCCCATGTGTTTTGATCTAGAACGACCCACTCAGAACTATCAGCATCTCCTGCAGATTCTTCCCAGTTACCACCATTTCCAGATGTAACGGAATCGTGACGAACTAATGTATGATCTTTTGTTGCATCTGAAACTCCAGCAAC
>CAZQYT010000081.1:0-4774 GCA_964597475.1 uncultured bacterium
TTGAAGAAATTGAGATTTTATATTGATCCATGACATTCAATACTGAATCACCTGACATTATGTTATCATAATTACCTATTTCATCAAGAATCACTATATCAGGGTTATTTGAAATCAATTCACCTTGAACATTAAAGGCATCTGCCCAACCTTCAATATTTTTTAAATAAATTGAAAGATTTCCAATTTCTCCAGGATTTAATATTCCATCGCCATCTCCTACTATCTCAGAAAATAAATATTTACTGGGCTGAATATTAGGTGAAAATCCTTGAGCAATTGCCTTATGTGCATCAACCATACCGGTACCAAGGCAATATTCGCCTGGATTACCATTACAATCAATGTAATCAGGATTAATTTCATATATGCTTGCATCAGCCGTTTCTTTAACCATTTCGATGATTGCCTCATTTGTCATCATGTCATGATATGACCATGTAAGACCTAAAACACTTGCAGCATTAGGACTCGCCATTGAAGAACCATCCCATGTTTGATATCCTCCCCCAATGATTGTACTATATATATTATCTCCAGGGGCAGCCAAATCTACAGACTCATGATAAGTCGCCCATCCACCCCAAACAGAATTACATTGTACGGCACATACCGATACAACATGCTCATCACTAGCTGGATAATGAACTTCATATGATTCACTATGTGTTTCCTCATCACCATTTCCTGCAGCAGCAACTATTATTGCTCCATAATCATATGCTTGTTCAAGTATAGCTTTCTCTGAATTTCCAATCCCTGGACCTCCCCAGCTAGCATTAATTACAGTGTTATACCCATTCACATAACCAGTATGTGCTGCATAAAATATTCCTTCATATCCATTATCAATCATGGGGTCATTTAAATCTGAGCCATCTTCTCTAGAAGCTTTAACACTCATTATCTGCAAATCAAAAGCTGTTGAAGACATTCCTAATCCATTATCTGTAGTAGCGCCCAAAATTCCAGCAACATGTGTTCCGTGCGCCCAACCTCCAGAATTCAATATACCAGTCCCTTTTCTTGGAAAAGGATCATTATCTGGATTTCCAGATATGCCAGAGACATCCCAACCTAAAATATCATCAACATAACCATTCCCATCATCATCAACACCATTAACAAAGGGTGAAGTAGTTAGCAATGCATCACGAAAATCTAAACTTTCACCCAGTGAGTTTGTTTGAGTTTCCATAAAATTAGATATCTCAATAGCAGTAAGAATACCATCCCCATCGTCTAAATCAGGCAATTCAAATACCCATTCTGGAATTTCTTTTTGATTTATCCATATGTTATTAATTAAATCTGGGTGAGTATAATCCACTCCAGTATCAACTGATTCTTATAATATTTTTTCATTTGATGGAATTTCACCCTCCATGATATCCCAATAATCCCAAGCCAAATCTGCTTTAACTGACTCCAAGCTACATTGACTATTATATGCAGGATCATTAGGCTCATAATAAATGGAATGACTATATTCAGGCTCTGCATATAAAATAAAATCATGATGATTCATTGCATCGATAATAAAGGAAGCATCAATAACAATTTCATTTGATAAATAAGCCCTATATATTTTATTTATATATATTTCGCCTTGTTTATGAGTATCATTTGAAGATTTTATCCATTTTTCAATATGAATTACATTATTATTTCTAAATAAAGCATCTAATTCTTCCATGCCTACACTTAGCTCTGATCTATTTAAAGAAATTTGTAAGGGTTGTAATTCAGGTTTCAGGCAAAATAAAAAAGTATTTGAAGAAATTTCAGATCCAATGATAATATTGAAAAAAACTGAAAAAGAAAGAAAAGAAGATAATAATAGTTTATTCATCCATGAAATATACTAATCATATCATAAATATAATAAACAGGAACATGAAAGTTCCATTATTTCCATGTGTAATTATGATATTATTAAATTGACAAGTAATATGACATCCGTAACATCAACAAATCCATCTGCATTCATATCAGCAGATAAATTAATTTCTTGTATTCCCAATATGATGTTTATGGTAATTATAATGTCACTTACATTAATTAACCCATCCCCATTAAGGTCACCAGGAACAATGTCATTTGAATTAAATTCATGCCATCCAAAATCAGGATGTCTTGCAGTTTTTCCAAAAATATTTTTAACTTCAATATAATATTCAACTGATGCATTAGAATTCAAGGAAGGAAACATTCCTTGATAATAATTTCCCATAATATTTATTAATGGAATTTCCCCATATGGCCCATCTTCTGCACCATATTTCCAATAAAGGATTACAGATTCAAGCTCTAATTCAAAATTACCATAATCCATTATTTCTGCAAAAAAATCTATTTCATCATTATTTAATACTTCTTCAGTCCTAATGGATTTATGAGATATGTGCATCATGTTAGGATCAAAAATACCCATGGTTCTACAATGCAGTGCATCTTCTGCATACCATGGATTATTTGACGCACCATCAAAACCAATGACTTCATATCCAGGCATAGCCTCACGATAGACCTGCAAGGCTTGATTATCATGAACAATCCCATATTGAGGCACCATGATTTTATCATTCAATATTAATGAATTCGTATATGCAGCAACTGGATTTGCCTCCCAAGGTCCACCACTTATTTCAGGACATAAGATTCTATGTATCTCAAAAGGTCTATCATAAAATGTATTTAATTCCTGAAAAGATTCTGCAAACTCTTCAATGCAATCATATTCAGGACTAGATTCTGCAACCTGCTTGATAATGATTGTTTCAGAATCAACTAACTTTGCCAAACAATCAATATGTTGAATACTCTCAACATTTGGATTTTCTAAAATATGATAATCATTAATGTTTAAATATTGATTAACCATGGATGTAAAATCTTCATTAGACATATTATTTTCATTAACCATGAGTTGAGTTGAAAAACCCATCCCATATCCATCGGTCATAAAATTTCCTCCAGTCCAATATAATGGCAAATCTTGAATATCCCAATTCATTTGATTTGCAAAATCTAAATTAGTATCATCATCTTCATTCCATCCTCTATGTACTGATGGTAATGGTCTACCATCACCATATTTCCTAACGCCTACCATTAAACCATCATTACAATAGCTATTATCATCAGTTATTGCACCTCCACAATCTCCACAATCGAAGCTATATTCATTACACATAAAATCTAATCCCCAATTACCATCGTCACAATAACCATCACCTAACCAATCCATAATTTGACCATCATCATTAAAATCTTCGCATAAATCATTATTAACATAACAGTCATAACCTTCACTAGCATACTCAGGCTGATTATTACAAAATTCAGTACCTATGCAATCAAACAATATCATTTCTTCATCACATTCTAATTCTACATAATCACAGCCACTTTCTACGGGATAGCCATTAAATTGTTGATTTATCACTTTAAATCCGTCATTACCAATTAAAAACTGAGGCCCATGATCTCTTGTCCAATGACTATATGTATCTGTACTTATAAATACAACATTATTCATGTCTATTTCCCAATTAATAAAATTATTTTGAGCCTGGTTTTGTTGGTTATTTGTCTCAACAAGTACATAAATAATATTTTCACTTGCCAACTCAACAACTAAATCGGATGGAATTCCTAGAGGCCATCTAATCATGGTTCCCATAGCAGGCTCCCATTCAGCAATTATTCTTTCATCAGGAATTTGACATAAAGTATTGGAACAATTAATCCAAAACCAACTTTATTCAATATTATTTCAAAATATAACATAACAAGATAAAAATAAAACTAGTAAATGCAAAATTAAAGAATTCTTTTGTAAAATATTGTATATTTATTGCATCAATGAATTTTTGGCAAATCTTCTCAATTTTGGCAACGAATCCAAGGCCAACTCCATGCCACTCAAGTAATCTTCATGGACATACTCTTTTGTACTTGAAATAACACCACACTTCAATTCATCTTTTGGTGCCAAATGAATTAATTTCAAATCAGAAGGATGATTATCAACATACTTCTGCGCCTTTGTATAAATTTTATCATTGCGACTTATCAATTTCCGTAACCTAGGATTATCTCTATAAAATAATGGAGCATATAATGACTCAAGATTCCAATCAGGCATTATAGTATTAGGATTTGTTCGAAGTAAAATAACATTCCTTTATCCCCAATCGTATACTCTTTTTACAGGCAATGGATCGGACAGCCCACCATCAATATATTTTTTTCCTGCAATTTCACAAAAACCCCGTGTAGCAATAGGAAGAGAACCAGTAGCTTCAATTGTCTTTATCCACCCATATTTCTTTACTGATAAATAAGCTGGTTTTCCCGTTTCATAATTAGTTACAACGAATTTACACTCTTTACCACCTAAATTCAAATTAGCCTCTTCAATGTTAAAAGGATATTTCTTAGAGGCTACTTCTAGCATGTATTTTAATTCTAAATAATTTCCACCTTTTAAAAATCTTATTATGCTTATGAAATGAGCATTATGACTCATTTCCTTAATGATTTTATAATTTCTTTTGTATTGATTGGAAATGAAAGATGTTAAATTCATTGCACCACCAGATATTCCAAGATATAAATCAAAATGGTTAAATCCATTTATCACAAAAGCATCAAGAACTCCTGCAGTAAATGCGCTCTTAAACCCCCCTCCCTCAACGATAAGAGCTATTTTTTTATCTATCATACCTATAATTTTTCAAACTATTTGATATGTTTCTCTTTTTATAAC
>CAZQYT010000081.1:4784-6171 GCA_964597475.1 uncultured bacterium
AATCCATTAATGCAAATTTAGATGTCAATGAAGTAAAAACAATTTATCTTTATCTTAAATACAAATCAAACTATAAATAAATTTTCATGGTGCTAGAATCATATTTACAATGGATATAATATCTAAAATATCAAGTGAACCATTTTGGTCCATGTCTGCAGCCTGCTCCTCAGAATAAGTAAAAATATCAAATCCTAATATCACATTAGTCAAAGCAATGATATCTAAAATATTTACTTCTCCATCTCCGTTACAATCTCCTGAAATTATCATAAATGAACTCACATGATTAATTAAAGCTCTAATGGATATTTCAGCAGCTTCTCTTGCAATATCCCAATCAACCTGAGCACCCACATGAATATGTCCACCAGCAAAACATGGAAAATCATCAATTTCATCATGAGACTCCTTATACCAAACACCATGGTACCCTGAAAATTCTGATAAAAACATTCCAGCATTAGTATCATCTAAATATGGATTCAAACCCAAGCCAGATCTTTGAATTTCACTAATTATATCTGAAATTGGCAAGCTACTATATCTCACATGATAATTACTAACACTACTATCAGGCGGATTAGGGGTCGGAAGTAAAGGAGGAGTGTAATCATCATACCAATTTGTTCTATTCACCACTCTATTTTCCAACTCCCAACTCATATCATTATATCCGCGACTAAATGTAATGATAGCAACAGGTTGGACTGAATTAACAATAGGCCAAAAATCTTGAGAAAAATCTTGATAATCAACTTCCAAATCACCATAGCCTTGACCACAATTATTACAATTCGGAGGATCAAACTCTGGGAAAAATGATACTACATCAAATCCTAAATCTTCCCAATTTTCACCTTGCCACCCCATAGGGTTAAGATCTGTATTTTGACTAAAATGTCTCACCATTTCGTTTGTCGGTGGCCAGTATCCAGTCACCATTATTGTAGGTCTCTCTTTTGTAGAATTTATTTTATACAATTGAAAATCAAGTGAATTACTTTGAAATTGAGTTTGATCTTCTAAAATTTTATCAACATTAAAACTCCCTGAAAACTTTACATTAGTTGGTTCAAAATATTCTAAAATAATTTTTTCTGAAATAAATCGGCCACTTATAATCTCCCTTTCATCATCATGGAGATAAGGGCCGGTATATGAAATGCTATCATTAAAAATAAACAACATTGCCCCTTCAGGCACATTCCAATCTTTAATTAAAACATGGCCTGAGCTTAAACTATTAAATTTTATTGATAATCTATATATGACCCCATCAGGTAAAATTGTTGATAATGAATGATTAAAAAAATTAATGGAATTTAAATTTTCATCTGAAATTTGAGAAGTATGAAATTTAATGTTAGCATTTACTTTACTATAG
>CAZQYT010000082.1:0-6157 GCA_964597475.1 uncultured bacterium
AATTGTTAAAATTCTTCCTACGGTTAGAGTTCCTTGAGAAATTTTTGTTTGTGATATTAAAACATATTTGTTGTTTTTTATTTTCACCTCCATACCGTCTTTTTCCATTAATATGTTTTTATCTTTAAATAAATTATCAATATTTTTATTTTTTATTTTTCCTCTTAAATTAAATAGTTTTCTTGCTGTTTGATTTAAATTTACAATAATTCCATCATTGTTGGTAATTATAACTGCATCTGATGAATTAGCATATAATTCATCTCCTAATTTTTCTATTGGTTGATTTAAAAAATTATATTTAATTAATGCTGGTAAAATACATATTGTATGAATTGATAATGAAAGAGATGCAAGATGTAGTTCTCCACTATACCCTAATACCTCATCAAAAAATATATTTGTTGTTATTGCAATTAAAAAACAAATAGTTGAACCAAAAAATAAAATTTTTAATTGCAATGATAACAATGAATCTGTTTTTTTAAATAAATTTTTTTTATTCCTAAAATTAAAAATTTGTCCTTCTTTACCAATTAAAAACAAAGCATAAATTGCTGCGGGCATTAATCCAAAAAATGTGAGTGGTAAAAACCAGGCACCTGTATAAGCCATCGTACCTAAATTAAATCCTTTATACCCTAATAAAACTTTATCAGAAAATAATGTAAAAAATAATGAAATGATTGTGCTTATAACAAATAAATGAAATAATTGATTTTTAACTTTTCTTATAAATATATAAGTGAAGTTTAAAAAAATTATGGGTAAAGGCATCCATAATAAAGCTTGAATTTTTACAATATGATTTTTTTTTGTAATATCATCAAATATTTGAATCACTATACAATCAAAAAAATTATATAAAATTATTAATGTTAAAAAAAGAAGATATGCTTGATTGGTTTTATTGTTTTTTGAATGTGATGCTACATATCCAAAAACCATAGAGTTAATAATAACAGCAATTAATACTAAGATTATGCTAATTGGATTTATCATAGTATTATTTATATTTTTTTTATGACCGTCCTAATAGCTTCTGCCAAATTATCAATTTGCCACGCTTCAATTGTTAGTGCTGGTGCAATCCTTACTGTACTATGATGTGTTTCTTTTGCATATACACCATCTTTTAATAACTCAACTGATACATGGTGCCCATCTAAATGAGGAGAATCGTGCATTTCAAATGCTGTCAACAATCCTTTCCCTCGCACTTCTTTAATTTTATCAGAAAATTCACTTTGCATATTATCAAAATGTTCCATTAATTGAGAGCCTCTTTTAAAAGCATTTTCTGCTAATTTATCTTCAATTAATACTTTGATTGCATATATTCCTACAACTGCTCCTAAAGGATATCCTCCAAAGGTAGATCCTTCTGATCCGGGTGTTAATAACCCGACTACCTCATCGCTCCCCGCCACAAAGGAAACAGGCAAAATTCCTCCCCCTGCAGCTTTTCCACATCCTAATATATCCGGTTTAATATTATATAGCTGATGAGCAAAGTTTTTTCCTGTTCTTCCAAAGCCCGTTTGTACTTCATCTAAGGCCAATAAAATATTATATTTTTCACATAAAGATTTTACTTTTGGAAAATAATCATCATCTGGAACAATTACTCCCGCTTCTCCCTGAATTGGCTCAACCAAAAACGCTGCAATATGATTTCCTTTTTCTTTAAAAATATTTTCCAACGCTTCTATGTCATTAAATGGGACCAACTCTATCCCTGGTACAAATGGACCAAAATTATTCTGTGAATCGGGATCGTCTGACATAGAAATTGCCGTCATTGTTCTGCCGTGAAAATTTCCTTTTGCTCCAACAATAATGGCCTGATTGTTTGGTATTTTTTTAATTTCATAACCCCATCTGCGTGCTAATTTAAACATTAATTCCGGAGCCTCTACTCCTGCTACCTTTGGAACCACACGATCCATATTCGTCAATCCTGTTGTAGCTAATAAAAATGCGCTCATATACTTATGACGGATAGATCTAGGAACTGTTGGTAATTTTTCTTTCTTTAAATGATGCACTACTGCATTTACTATTTTTTCATTTAATTGACCTTGATTAACAGCAGAATAACAACATAAACCATCTAATAATTCTTCCTCTATATATGGTGCAACATCATCTAATGATGGTTTTCTACAAATTAATGTAGAAGAATCTTTTACATGGCTTACTACAACATTTTCTAATGGTTTATAATTATTTCCTCCCTTTAATTTTTCAATTTTTTCATGTTCCTTTGGAGACATCTTCCCTATACAAACATCATTTATAGTTAGATTGTCACCATATCCTTTTATATTAATCATTTTTTTCCTTACATTTTATTTATTTCGCAGTAAGTCTGTTATAAGAAACCCCAATTCTAAGCTTTGTTCATTATTTAATCTTGGATCACATGCAGTTTCATATTTTTTACCAAGATCATCATCACTTATTTGCCTTGCACCCCCAATGCATTCTGTTACATTTTCTCCGGTTAGTTCAAAATGTATGCCTCCAGGTATTGTTTTTTTTGCTCTATGTATGGCAAAAAAATGTTCTATTTCTTCTAAAATTGTATCAAAATGTCGTGTTTTAAATCCTGTTGCCGATTTATAAGTATTTCCATGCATGGGGTCACAAACCCACAATACATTAATTTGATTATCTATTATTGTTTGAATAAGGGGGGGTAAAATGGATCGTATTTTTTTTGCTCCCATTCTTGAAATTAAACTTATTCGTCCCCATTCATTTTTTGGATTTAATTTTTTACATAAATCTATAAGTTCGTTTTCATTTATACTTGGTCCTATTTTTATTCCAATTGGATTTTTTATTCCAGATAAAAATTCAACATGGGCACCATCTATTTGTCGTGTTCTATCACCAATCCATAAAAAATGACCAGAACAATCATACCATCCTCCAAATAAAGAATCTTGCCTGGTCAGTGATTGTTCATAACCCAATAATAATGCTTCATGGGAAGTATAAAATTCTGTTGCCTTTAATTCAGAATTTAATTGAGGATCTATCCCTACTGCTTTCATAAATGTTAATGCATCATCTATTTTATTTGTAATATTAACATATTTTTTTCCTTGCGGTGATTTAGATATAAATTCTTGATTCCATAAATGGGCTTGATTTAAATCTGCAAATCCTCCTGTTGTAAATGCTCGTAATAAATTTAATGTGGCTGCGGCTTGATTATACGCTTGTAACAATCTTTTAGGATTTGGTGATCTGTCTTTTAAAGTAAAACCTATATCATTAACCGCATCACCCCTGTATGAAGGGAGTGTTTCATTTTCCCTTGTTTCTTGATTGGAACTTCTTGGTTTTGCAAATTGTCCCGCAATTCTACCTAGTTTTATTACATTACATGAAGCGCCATATGTCAATACTAAAGACATTTGTAACAATACTTTTAATTTGTCTTTTATTATATCTGCCTTAAAATCATCAAATGTTTCTGCGCAGTCTCCCCCTTGAATTAAAAATCCATTTCCTTGAGCTGCTTGAGCTATTTGTGCCTTTAATGATCTAACCTCTCCTGCAAAAACTAGCGGGGGATATTGTTGTATTTTTTTTAAAACTTGCGTGTAGGTTTCCAGCTTTTCCCAATCTGGCTGCTGGGCGGCTTTATAATTTTTCCAACTATCTACTGTCCATTCTTTTTTCATATTTAAAATTACAACATGTTCGTTGCTATGGTTGAATAAAATTCTTTTTTATTATTTAAATATTAAATTGCATTAATCAGATAAGCTGAAAATTTATTTATTTTCAACGCTTTTGCTAATATTGAAATATTACTTAAATAATGTGATGGAAATAAATAATTTTTATTTAACCTTTCTCCACAACAATCTGTTATTATTCCTTTTTTCTTTTGTTTATATAGTTTTGTACTATCTAAAAAATCTATTTTTAATTCTTTCTGTCTTGTTATTAATGGGTTTTTTCCTGTTCTATTAATATGATCATTAACTGGTATTATTTGAAATTTTTCTAATTTTGATGAAATAGTTAAATCATATATTTTAATTGTTTTTTTATTTTTTAAAACTTTTATTGTTTTTTCTATATCTTGAAGATCAATTACAAAATATTTCATTGCTTTATGTTCTTTTGGGATTTTTTTTATTAATTCTGTTGTTATTAACTTCATAGCCTCTTTCCAAACAAATTTGTTCCAAGCCTAATGTGTGTTGCCCCTGCCTTTATTGCCTCTTTATAATCTTTACTCATTCCCATTGAGGTATTAATACATGTTAAACAAATATTGTTTTTTATTTTTTCTTGAATTTTTTTTATTTTGATATAGCTTAACAGGGTTTTCTCTTTAGTTAATCCTTCTTTTAATATTGTCATTACCCCTGTTAATACAATATTATTCATTAATGTGATTTTTTTTACTTTATTTATAACATCTTCTTCAAACATTCCGCCTTTTTTAGGATCTTTACTTATATTAATTTGAATATATATTTCTTGTTGTTTATTTTTTTCTTTGCTTGTATTATTTATTTTTTCAGCTAATTGTATTGTATCTACAGTTTGTATTACATCAAATATTTCTACTGCTTTTTTTACTTTGTTTTTTTGTAATTTTCCAATAAAATGAATTTTAAATTGTTTTCTTTGAGGAAATAAATTGATTTTTTTTATAGCCTCTTGAACTTTATTTTCACCTATATCTCTTATATTGGATTTTAATAATGCCGTCCATGCTAAAATTGGTTGATTTTTAGTTACTGCTATTAGCTTTATTGGCGATGATTTTTTTTTTAGGAGTTTTGCAGAATTTTTTATTTCTTCTTCTGTTTTTTTTATATTTTTATTAAAATTTTCAAGCAATTCCATTTGTTAAGTCTTGATTTTCTTCTTCCTCTTCTTCATTTAATATTCGTGTAGCAGATGATATTTTTGTTCCTTCATCTAACTTTGCTAGCTTAACTCCTTGAGTATTTCTTCCTATTGTGCGTATTTGATTAACTGGCTGCCTAATCATAATACCTTTATCTGTTATTAACATTAAATCATCACCATCTATTGCTTCCATAATTCCTATTAATTTTCCTACTTTGTCTGTTGTTTTAATAGTAATAACGCCTTTTCCTCCTCTGTTTTGTTCACGATAATCTTCTAGATTTGTTCTTTTTCCAAACCCTTTTTCTGTTGCAACTAAAATAGATCCTTCTCTTTTTACTATTAACATTCCAATCACCCTATCTGCTTGGGCGCCTAATGTTATTCCTTTTACTCCCATTGTTTTTCTTCCTGTTGGACGCACATCCGTTTCTTTAAATCTAATTGATTTTCCTAGATGAGTAGCCAATATGATATTTTGTGTTCCATTGGATACTTTTGCCTGAATTAATTCATCATTTTCTCTTACTTCAATTGCATAAATTCCGCCTTTTCTTGGTCGACTATACATCGATAAAGCTGTTCGCTTTATTATGCCTTTTTGTGTTGCCATTATAATATAATCAGTATCATTAAATTCCTTTACCGATACAAAGGCTTTTACTTTTTCTCCTGCCGCACAGCCAATTAAATTAACTACAGCTCGCCCTTGTGATGTTCGTTGTCCTGGAGGTATTTCATGCACTTTTAACCAATAACATTTTCCTCTATCTGTAAAAAACATCATTGTATCGTGCGTAGAGGCTATAAATAAATGTTCTATAAAATCATCTTCCCTTGTTGCCGCCCCCTTCATACCGCGCCCACCCCTTCTTTGTGTTTTCCAGGTTGAGCTAGGTAAACGTTTAATATATCCATTATGTGAAATTGTTACAACCATTTCTTCTTCTGCAATCATGTCTTCTATTGATAAATCTCCAGAAATTGGTATTATTTCTGACTTTCTATCATCACCATACCTGTTTGCAATTTTATTAAATTCTTCTTGTATTATTTCACTTTGTAATTCATAACTATTTAATATTTCTATTAATTTACTTATTGTCTCTTTTAATTCTTGTAATTCATGAATGATTTTATCTACCTCTAATGACGTTAATCGTTGTAACCGCATTTCCAATATTGCTTTTGCTTGTTTTTCACTTAATGAAAATTTTTCTATTAAATTTGTTTTTGCTATTTCTGGATTTTGCGATGATCTAATTAATGA
>CAZQYT010000083.1:0-768 GCA_964597475.1 uncultured bacterium
CAATTGCATATGTAGCAGGAATATTCATGCTTACATGCATGTATTCATCGCTATTTGAAGCAGCAACTATGTTCTCAACAGTGAAACTGCCTTCTGTTGTGAACATGCTTGTTCCTGTTGGCTTAACAATCATTAGTTTGGTTGTATTGCCATTGGTTAAGTATTCAGCAACTAAAGCTTCATCTGTTAGAGTTATTGCAAAATCATTGCCATGAGATAGGGTCATCTCAACTGCACCAACATAACCGTCAGCAGTCATGGTTACTTCATTTCCCATCACATTAAACTCAGCAGATGTTGCTTGGTCAAGTCTACCACCACCAAGAACTGTATTTACAAGTGCTACAACGTCAAGTACGTTAAGGCCACCATCGTTATTCATATCGCCAATACAATCGTCACTGCCACCACCAAGAACGATATTTACAAGCGCTACAACGTCAAGTACGTTAAGACCACCATCAGCATTCATATCACCAGTACCACATCCACCACCTCCAACTGAAATGAACTCAGCAACAACTTCGCGAGCTTCAATTACAGGGACGCATGGTATGTCAAAATTCATGACAAGTCTTCCAGCACAATCAAGTAGTGCTTCAAAATTTCCACCAGTATAATCAGCAAGACAGGTAGGGTCTACATCATATGCTGAGTCATCAGCCAATAAGACACCACCGCCTAGTCCAGCACATGTAGCTGCATCAAAATAAGTTAGACATTGTTGATAGATGGCACGGTGAGCAGTAAGAAAATTACCCCAAGTTG
>CAZQYT010000083.1:778-6136 GCA_964597475.1 uncultured bacterium
CAAGGCTCCTGATGGATCCATTAAATATCCAGAAGCGGCTGCATCTACAGATGTTACGCAATCTCCCAAACCTTGTGCTGCAAAAGCTTCTGATACATCACCATATATAGGTTCATTAAAACCGCAAGCAGGATTCATGTAAGTAGCTGTTACACCAGGGATGCCTATTTGACGATCCCACCAAGTACCATCACCATCTTCATCCTCTTCTTCAACGTCACCCCATCCAAGGCCAGAACTTGCGCCATCTACACCGTGCCATTCAAGATGGAAATCAGGAGCAGTATTGCCAGGATAAACAGAACTAAGAGCATCAGAATTTAGACCATCTTTTAAGAAGAAACCACCAGAAATACCTGTAAGAGGTGCGCCGCCTGGTATGTACTCAGATATGCCAAGTGAGTTTACTTCTGGATAAACTTCAAGTGTTCCACTTTGGTCAAAGTCGCCAATTGTAAATGGATGACAATCACCAGCTTCATCGCATAATGTAGGGTTTGAAGGTACCATTGGATAGTCTTCAAAGGTATTTGATCCAGATAGACCAAGTAGACCTAATTGTTGCCCTGCATGTGCAGAAATTCCTGGTATTCCAAGTACGTTAACACCAGGATGAGCAAAACCATAGTCTGCCATTCCACTACCTGTTGACGTATAAGAGAATTCATCAGTTACGGGAAGTACTTGTTGCAATGTAACACAATTACCATTTTCATCAGTGATTGTATTTACATCTGGATAGTAACTACCTTCAGCAATTGACCCAGTACCATCTTCATTTAGCGTTACGTTGAGGTTGATTCCTATTGCACCAAGTGCAGCATTAGTTAACTGCATGGCTTGAGTTGTAAAAGGTGCACCCCCAGGGATTACTGTAAGCGGCGTGGTAACGCCAAATCCATATGGATCAGTAACAGTAAGTGTAAAATCGCCATTTCTAGCCATATATGTATACTCTACATCTACACCTGTTAATTTGTACTGACCAGCGGCATCTTGCGCAAACATAAGCGCCGTAACAGTGCACATTAAAATCATTAATCGTTTCATTATTCACTCCTCCTTGTTGAGTTTTTATGAGTTATTCTTTAGTTTTGGTTTGTCTTTTACAAAATTTTTATTGTTTGTCGTGTAAAAGAAGTAACCGATGACCATTGAAATTAACCCTTATAGTTAGTTTATATCAAGGAAAAAAAGGTAATTTCGAGGAGAAAATTTTAAAAAGTGATGTAGGTCACTTTTTAATTAGAATTTAAGCAGAAAATATTTAAGCAGAAAATATCAAAAACACCAATTATGACAGATTGTCTGCCACAAAGTCCGCAATATCCTTTACCTGTATTGGGTTTCTATCATCTGGGGTTAATGGTTTTAATCCTTGATTCATCATTCCGTAACAAAAATTACATCCAGTGACAACTGTATCAGCATCAGATTCTACGACTTGTTCTGCACGTACAAGGTGAGTTCTCCCTGTTGTTTCTTTTTTCCACCATAGTCCTCCACCTGCACCACAGCAAAGAGTATTTTTTCCAGATTCAGGCAATTCAATGAAATCATCTGTTGCAGATTGTATGGCTAACCTTGGAGCTTCAACTACATCAAGCATTCGAGTAAGATTGCAAGGATCATGGTAGGTTACTTTCCCTTCAGTATTCATTTGCATGTGAATCTTGCCATTTTCAATCAAATGTCCAATGACTTGGCTATGATGTTCAACTGTATATTTGATTTTATTGTATTTTCCGTATTCTTGTTTTAGATTGACTACGCAATGAGGACACATGGTGACAACCTTTTTAACTTCTTTTAGTAAATCTAAATTATGCTCTCTTAACATTGCATATGTTAGTTTGTCTCCTAGGCGGTTAGCAGGATCGCCTGAGCAGTGTTCATTTTCCAATACGCCGTAAGAGACATTTGCCACATCTAATATTTCAATGAAATTTTCGACCGATTTCGTGAAGTCAGGATCCAATTCATATTTTGCAAAACATCCTAGCCATAGAACATATTCCATGGACGCTTCAAATTTAGGGAGACGATCTGTCAATGCACTTTGTGTGGCACCTTCTGTATTTCCTGTATTTTGTAAATTATTAAATAATGTTTGATATTCTTGCGGAACCTTGCCTTCTACAAGTACCTGTAATCGCCTGATTTCATCTGATTTTTCTACTTCATTTCCAACAGGACATACTTCCGTACAAGCTTGGCATGTAGTGCACTCCCAGCCAGCTTCAACATTAATTTCAGAAAGTAAATCAATTTTTTCAGTTTTTAATAATGAGTCACGAAAATCAAGCATAAAATGGTGTTTAGGATTTAAAATTCCTCCGCCACGATTGGCAGGGCAAGCATCCATGCATCTTCCACATTCTACGCAGGAAAAAACATCCATAACTTGTTTTTTTGTCATTTTATTTAAGTCAGATAGCATTCCATCTAATTCTTCTTCAGTGGCTTCCATGTTAATTTGTACGGGTTCATGGTTCGCATTATTAAATGATTTGAAGAAAATGTTAAAGGGCCCTAGTACCAAATGAAGGTGTTTTGACCTGGGGATTAAAAATAAAAATGCTAAAATTAATAAGGAATGGGTCCACCAATTTATTTTCCATGCAGTATTTGTAAGATGTATTGTTTCAAATGCATGAAACTCTCCTAACATATAAGTAATCATCAGTAACATTATAAAAAATGATACTAAGGCAGAGGTGGGGGAGCGTTTTCCCAGTGCTTTTGGTTTTATAATGAATCGTCGCCATGCAAGATATGATATTCCCATTAATACTAAAAATGAAAAAGGCAGAACAATGAGAGAATATAAATGATTTATTTTTGGAGATAGGATGGGATTATTGAAACCGATTGCAAAATGATTGATTGTTACAATGCCAAAAACCATAAAACCCCAAAATACAAGAGCATGCATTAGTCCTGGCCAAAAACGGTCTTTTATTACTCTTTCATGTAGAAAGACTTCTCTAAAAACTCTTAATAATCGAAGATGAAAATCGCTAAAAGAAAGAGTACCAATCCCTTTTGATATTATCCATCCTCTTTTTCTAATTTCATATACAAAGGCTCCAAAGGCGATGAAAATCCCAGTGCCAAGGATTATTTTTTCAATGATGGAAAAAACATTTTCAGTCATTAATCAAGAATTTTGTATTGTTTCAGTAAGTTTAGGGACAATTTCAAATAAATCACCAACAATTCCATAGTCAGCAATTTCAAATAATGGTGCATTGACATCTTTATTGATTACCATGATATTTTTTGCACCTTTCATGCCAACTACATGTTGTATTGCTCCAGATATTCCGATGGCAAGATATAATTTAGGTGAAACAGTTTGTCCAGAGCTCCCTACTTGGTGATATGGTTCAAGCCAGCCTGAATCAACAACAGGTCTTGATGATGCCAATTCACCTCCTAAGGCCTTTGCCAAATTACGAACTAGATCTAAGTTCTCTTCTTTACCAATTCCTCTACCAACAGACACGATTACCTCAGCTTGAGTTAGATCAACAGATGATTCTGATTCTTGAAATTTTTCTCCAGGATTAATGGTCGTGTCCAAATCAGTAAAATCAATTTCCAAGGTTTTAATGTTTGCTGTACCAGCTTGCAATGAATCTGCCTTGAATGACCCCGATTGAAATGACATAATAAATTTTCCATGGTTTACGGAGACATCAACATTTAGTTTTCCTTGATATACTGAACGGGTTAAAATTAATTTATTTCCCATTTTATAACCAATGCAATCTGATATGAATGGAATGTCTAATCTAGCACTTAACCTTGGTACCCAATCTCTTGTTTCATAAGTATGCCCAAATACTAGAGCATCGGGTGATTCAGTCTTCATGATTTCTTCCATGCTTTTTAAGAAAAATAAAGGATTGTAATTAATTAGTGAATCATTATTAAATGAAATGATTTCATCTAAATCATAGTTTTCAAGCAAATCATTAATTTTTGGATTAAAGGTTACGGCCTTGACTGATCCTCCTGTTTTATTTTTAATTTTTTGAGAACCTTGAAGTGCTTCCAATGAAACAGGATTTATTGTATTACCATCATGCTGAATGTATGTTATTAATTTCATTTTTAATTCATTACCTTTATTTCATTTTTTAGAACGTCAGTTAATTTTTCTATGATTTCATCAGTACTACCATCAATAAAATGAGTTTCTTTAGATTTGATTGGCACATAAAGATTCTCTACATTTAAAAGAGGCGTGATATTGTCTGCATTTAAGTCTTCTGCATTAAATGTCTCTGTTTGTTTATTTTTTACCATCATGATTCCTTTGAGCGTAGCATATCTTGGTGTATTTATACCTGATTGAATGCTTATTGAAGATGGAAGTGATAATTCTGTCCATTGAAACCATCCATTTTCTAGTTCCCTCTTTACTTTTATGGTATGTTCATTTATTATCTCCGTCCCCATGGCTAGCGATGCATGCGACATATCTAATAATTCAGCTAAAAGCATACCTAATTGAGAATTGCCTTGGTCATCTGATTGTAATCCAGATAGTATGAGATCAAAGTTTTCTTTTTTTAATGTAGAAGCAAATATTTTTGCAATGGATAAAATGTCAAGATCATTAAATTTCTTATCAGAGATTAAAATGCTTCTATCAGCCCCTTTAGCCATGGCATCTTTTAAAATTTGAGAAGCTGTTTCATTTCCAAGAGAGCAGACAACTACTTCACCGCCATTTTTTTCTTTTATCAATATTTATTCTTCCAAGGCATAGTAGTCACTTTCATTTCATGCCAAGTTTAAGTAATCATCATTTAATGAGCGGTTGTCTGAAGAAATTGCAAGTGATGCATTTTTATCTGGAACCTGCTTCATTAAGACACAAATTTTCATTTAAAGCCTCCAAAAAATAGTAAAATTAAAAAATATCATGTTTTTGTCAATATACCGACCGACCAGTCGGTATATTTAGTATAGCAAATCAATGTCAAACAAGTAAAAATCATGAAAATATAAATCAATATTTCAATTGAAAATGACTTAACTTTTACCTTTATGACTATAAAGTTATTTTGAAATTTACAAACCTTATCAACAAAGTTCTTTCAATCATTTTTATTTTATCATCAATCTTGATGGCTGAATCTTCATTTGAGCCATTTTTAGATGAAAAGATGGGAAAAGAATATTATATTCAAGTCACCTCTTCACCTCCATCGATTGATGGAGTTCTAGATGATGAGTGTTGGAAACAGATTATTCCAATTACTGATTTCATTCAAGAAGAACCTGATAATGGAAGTGCGCCAAGTGAAAAAAACATTGTCTATTTGACATATGATGAAAAATCTT
>CAZQYT010000084.1:0-6109 GCA_964597475.1 uncultured bacterium
AATTCACTTGTAGAACCAATAAATTATGTTTTAAATGGAGGTGGAAAAAGGTTGCGTCCAATTTTAGCAATTTTTTCTGCTATTTCGTGCGGAGGAAACAAACATGATATAATGCCGGTAGCTTTAGCCATTGAAATATTACATAATTTTACATTAGTACATGATGATATCATGGATGGTGATTTGGTTAGGCATGGTCAGAAGACCGTACATGATAAATGGGATGAAGGTGTGGCAATCTTAACAGGTGATGCAATGCTTTCATTGGCTTTAAAGCTTATTTTGCAATCTAATGATCATAAAGAAAAACAGATAACTTTATTTATTGAAGGTCTTTTGGCTGTTTGTGAGGGACAGGCATTAGATAAGGAGTTTGAAACTAAATCACATGTTTCTTTGAATAATTATTTAGAAATGATTGATTTGAAAACTGGATATATGATTGGCTTATCTGCTCATATGGGTGCAATGTCTACAAATGCAGATTTAGAAATTTGTACTAAATTGCGAAATTATGGGCGTTTGATTGGTAGAGCATTTCAAATTCAAGATGATTATTTAGAAATTTTTTCTAATCATAAAGATATGGGAAAATCATTAGAAAGTGATATTTTGCTTGGTAAAAAAACGATGTTAATGATTATGGCATTAGATGAAAATAAAATTCTGATTGATGATGCAATCAATGGTGCAAAGAAAGATTTTGAAAGAGGAATGCTTGAAATAAGAAGATTTATTAATGATTCTGGGATTTCTCAATATGTTTTAAATGAAATAAATCAGAATATTGAGTTGGCTAATAAAGAGATAGAAGATTTAGATATAAATAAAGAAAATTTAATGTATTTTAGCAGTTTAATTAAAATGAGAGAGAGCTGAAGATGGATATGGATGAGAAAATTAATTTTAATATTGATGTATCTAACATGAAAGATGCCATAAAAAGTTTTCCAAATCAAATTAGAGAATCATTTGAAATAATGAAGAATTGGTCATCAATTAATGAGTATGATAATATTCGAAATATTTTGATATTAGGAATGGGAGGGTCCGCAATAGGTGGTGATTTGGTTAAAGTCATGGCGCAAAATAGTTGTCCAATTCCAATTATTATTAATCGATCCTATTCAATCCCAGAATGGGTTGATGATAAAACATTAGTCATAGCATCTTCTTATTCAGGGAATACGGAAGAAACGCTTAGTGCATTTAAGAAATGTCATAAAAAAAAATCTCCAATACTAATTTTATCTACTGGGGGAATCCTTAGTAATTATGCATCTGAATTGCATCTTGATAAAATAGTCATACCTAAAGGTTTGCAACCTAGAGCTGCACTTGGTTTTTCTTTTACTTTGATTGCGTTGACATTGAAATATTTTAATTTTATTTCAGGAGATATTATAAATGAGATAAAAAAAACAATAGATATTCTAGAACAATTAAAATTTGATATTTCTGATTCTTCAAATTTTGCATTACAAATAGCAAAAGAAATATATGGAACATGCCCAATTATTTATGGAAGTGAAGACATGGGTTGGCTTGTTGCTCTTCGATTGAAAGGACAGCTAGCTGAAAATGCAAAAATCCTTTCTTTTTATAATCATTTTCCTGAGCAGAATCATAATGAAATTGAAGGTTGGACTATAAATGAGCATATAATGAAAAATTTTTCAGTAATATGGATAAAAGATGAAGAAGACCATGATGATATAAAATTAAGAATGGAAATCAGTTCAGAATTGATAAAACCTGTTTCATCAAGGCATATTTCTATTTTTCAATCAGGAGAAAATAGAATTGAAAGATTAATTAAGATGATATATTGTGTTGATTGGATTAGTTATTATTTAGCTCTTTTAAATGAAGTCGATCCAACTCCTGTCAATAGAATACAAGAATTAAAAAGTAAGGTTGCTTTACATGATTAATCTTTTATTGTATTATCTGAAGAGAAATTTTTAAATTATTTCTATGAATTTAGTAGAAGTCAAACGCATATCATATTTTCCGCCTTCTAAAGGCTTTACAGTATTGTTAAAAGAAAAAGAAGGTGATAGGCATTTGCAAATCATGGTAAATAGTCATCAAGCTCAAGCGATTGCACTCTATTTTGAAGGCGCTAACATGCAGCAACCAATGGTCCATGATGTCGTTGCAAATATCATAGAAAACTTAGATGCAGAAATAAATAGAGTTTTAATTTCACAGATTGATGTAAAAAAAAGAAAATATTTTGCACAAATAGAAATTTATAGCCCTCATTCTGGAGATATGGTGATTGATTCTAGACCTAGTGATGCAATTGCAATTGCATTAAGGACATTAGTACCAATCTATATTTCAGATCAAGTAATGGATTCTGCTAGTGTAGATAATGTGGTTGAAGATATTAATACAGCTAGCTCCATTAGCTCTAAAGAAATGTCTCTTGAAATTCCGGATGAATTGGTTTTAGAAAATTTAAATGAAGCATTAGAGAAAGCCATTTTGGATGAGGAATATGAATTAGCAGCTAAATTACGAGATAGAATTAAACAATTAGAAAAAAAATCAATTTCTTAAAATTGATTTTAGTGCTCTTTGAGCACTATCTTGTTCTGCTGCTTTAATAGTCGTTCCAATGCCTTGCCAATTATCATTTCCAATGGAAAGTTTTACTGTAAATGTTTTTTCATGTTCTGGTCCATGAATTTCCATGGTTTCAAAGATTGGAGAAATAAGATTTTTGCTGTGACAATATTCAATTAGTTGTCCTTTATAATTAGTGTTTTCATTGGATAGTTTTTCAGCCAAACATAATGTTTGATGAATGAATTTTTTAGCTTTTTTATATCCTCCATCAAGATAAATCGCACCTACTATTGCTTCATATGCATCTGCAGAAATATTGTCAGAAACTTTCTTATCATTAAGATTGACTCCTGAATCTATTTTTACTAATTGTATTATATTAATTTTCTTCCCTAGCATGGCTAAGAAATCTCTATTTACTAATGCTGCACGTTTTTTTGTTAATGCTCCTTCATTAGATTTTGAATATTTTATAAACAGCCAATGGGAAACTACATGGTCAATGATGGCATCACCTAGAAATTCTAATCTTTCATAATTTCCTTCATGAGTATTTTTAATGGAACGATGTGTTAAGGCAGTATTAAGTAATGATGAATCTATGAAATTATATTTAATTCTTTTTTCAAATTGCTTTATTTCTCGTGGTTTTGAATTAAAGAAATTGAGAATTTTATATAAAGAATTCAATTTTTATGAGATTTAAAAATTAGTACTCCATTATGACCACCAAAACCAAAAGTATTTGACATTGCATAATTGATTTCTTTATGTATTGATTTATTGGGAGTATAGTTTAAATCACAATCTGGATCTGGTGTTTCATAATTAATAGTCGGGGGAATGAAGTTGTTTTTTATTGAAAGAATGGATGCAATGGATTCAATGCCACCTGCCGCTCCAAGTAAATGTCCTGTCATGGATTTAGTTGAGCTTATGTTTAAAATATTGCTATGTTCCTTGAATACTTTTTTTATGGCTTTTGTTTCTATTTTATCATTGTATGGAGTAGATGTTCCATGGGCATTAATGTAATCTATGTCAGTTGGCAAGCATTTGGCATCATTAATGGCTTTTTGCATTGCTCTAACAGCACCATCACCATCAGGTGAAGGTGAAGTTAAATGATATGCATCTGCTGTAGCTCCATATCCACAAATTTCTGCTAGTATATTTGCATTTCTTTTTTCAGCATGTTTTTTTTCTTCAAGAACTAAAATTCCTGCACCTTCTCCCATTACAAAACCGTCCCTATTTAAATCAAATGGTCTATTTGCTTTATTAATGTCTTTATTTTTGGTTAATGCTTTCATATTTGCAAAACCAGCCATTGACGTTGGCGAAATAGTTGCATCAGATCCACCTGCTACTACAATATCTGCATCACGATTTTGTATCATTCTAAATGCATCTCCTATTGCATGTGTTGCAGTAGCACATGCTGAAACGACACAATAATTTATACCTTTAAATCCATACTTTATGGATACATGCCCTGCAGCAATATCAGGGATTAATGAAGGTATGAAAAAAGGGCTTACTCTTTTTGGATTATTTGTTAGCCTTGTATGCTGTTCTTCAAAAGTTTTTATTCCTCCAATTCCAGAGCCAATAATCACTCCAATGTTTTCTTTATTTAGTTTATTATCATCAATGCCAGATTGTTTAATTGCTTCATCACTAGCAATGATTGCCATTGCTGTAAACTTATCCATTCTAAGAAGTTGTTTTTTTTCTATGAAATTTTCAAGGTTTATATTTACTTCCCCTGCGATATGTACACTATGATCGGATGTGTCAAATTGCGTGATCTTTTTAATCCCATTTTTACTTTTTTCTAGATTAGAGTGGAATTCAGAAATAGAATTTCCGATGGGACATAAAGCCCCCATGCCTGTTATGACTACTTTTCGACTCATTTTTCTTAGATGAGGAAAGTTTATTTTAGTTTGTTAGTAATATAATCTACTGCTTGACTAACAGAACGAAGTGTTTCTGCATCTTCATCAGGAATCTCAATATTAAAATCTTCTTCAAATTGCATGATAAGTTCAACAGTATCTAATGAATCTGCTCCTAAATCATCTATGAAACTAGCTTCCATTGTAATTTTACTATCCTCTACTCCTAATTTATCAACGATGATTTCTTTTATTTTATCATAGTGTTCAGACATTTTTTCTCCTTTTATTATTATATCATTACCATTCCACCATCAACATTAAAAGTTTGTCCAGTAATATAATGTGCATTATCAGATACTAAAAAACATGTAAGATTTGCTACATCTGTTACTGTTCCAAATCGATTAAGTGGAATGGATTTTAGTAAGTTTTCTTTAATATTCCCAGCTAGTTTTTCTGTCATTTCAGTTTCTATGTATCCCGGTGCAATTGAATTTACTGTGATGTTACGAGGCCCTAATTCTTTTGCAATAGATTTTGTTAAACCTAAGATACCTGCCTTAGAGGCTGAATAATTACTTTGTCCAGCATTACCTATTAAACCTATGACAGAAGTTATATTTATTATTTTTCCATATTTATTTTTCATCATTTCTCTTGAAACTGCTTTGATTCCATTAAAACAACCTTTAAGGTTTACATTTACCACATCTTCCCATTCTTCTTCTTTCATACGCATGATGATATTATCTTTAGTTATTCCTGCATTATTAATTAGAATATCTATTTTATCCCATTTATCTATTGTTTGAGAAATAATGTCATTAAATGAATTAAGATTGGAAACATCAGCTGAAATTGCTATTGATTTATTTCCAGAGGAATCAATTATTTTTTTAATTTTCATCAAATCTTTTTTATTGCGTGCTACAAGTGTGATATTTGCACCGCAATTTGATAATTTAATTGCAATTTCTTTTCCTATGCCTTTAGTTGCACCTGTGATAATCGCAGTTTTTCCTTTTAAATCATAGCACTGCATGGTCATTTACATCCTCTAAATTTTCATAATTATAAGTAAGTATTTGATTATTGATTCTACGATTTAATCCTTTTAATACTTTTCCAGGCCCAATTTCAAAAAAATTAGTAATGTTATTTTTTGACATTAAACTTATTATTTGATTCCATAAGACAGGATTTTCCAATTGTTTAATTAGGTTTTCTTTAATTTTTTTACTTTGTGTTTCAGGTTTTGCATTGAAATTCTGATAAATTGGAATTTGTGATGTCTTGAAATTTACAGATTCTATTACATCTTTTAAAGGTATACGTGCTTCTTTCATTAAAGGAGAATGAAAAGCACCTGAGACATTTAATTTCATTACTCGTTTTATGCCTATTGTTTTTGCTTGATGTATGGCTTGATGAATTGCATTTGTTTCACCAGAAATGATTATTTGTCCAGGAGCATTTTGATTTGCAGGTGTTAATGTGTCATCTATGCTACATAATTGTTTGATTTGTTCGTCATTTCCCCCAATGATTGCAGCCATTGAGCCAGATTTTTTCAATCCTGCGTCATGCATTGCTTTAGCACGTATTTTAATGATTAATAAAGCATCTTT
>CAZQYT010000085.1:0-5758 GCA_964597475.1 uncultured bacterium
CAGAATCAAAGTTTCGGACAGACACTTAGATTGCTTTCAAGTGAAACTATTATTGATTTTTATCGTAGTGAAAAAAAAATAACTGATGATGATTTATTAGAATTATTAGATAAACGTAATGTTGCAATTAAAAAAATTGAAGAGTATGGCATTGATCATGAAATTCTAGAAGCAACATTTCGTTATGATTTCATAGATAGCTCTTTAAATGAAAAGAAATTTACAAATAATGAAAAAATTAATGTTGTCTCACGGAGTGAAAAAGTAGATAAAATTCTTACTCATCATTTTTTTGGGCCAATTATTTTCATTGCCATGCTTTATTGTATTTTTCAGTCTATTTTTACTTTTGCATCAGTTCCAATGGATTTAATTGATGGATTTGTAGGTTTGATTGGTAATTTTTTTATTGAGAATTTTCCTTCAGGATTATATCGAGACCTGTTGGTTGAAGGAATAATTGCAGGTATTGGTGCAATATTAATTTTTCTGCCTCAAATAATTATTTTATTGTTCTTCTTAAATTTATTAGAAAATTCTGGTTATATGGCTAGAGTTGCGTTCATGATGGATAGATTCATGAAAATAATTGGTTTACATGGGAAATCAATTCTTCCATTAATGAGTGGGTATGCTTGTGCCATCCCTGGAATTTTATCTGCTCGTACAATTGAGAATTGGAAAGAAAGATTAATAACAATTCTTATTTTACCTCTAATGAGTTGTTCTGCTCGATTACCTGTTTATGCTCTCATGATAAGTGCATTCATCCCTGAACAAAAAATTTTTGGAATTTTCGGTTTACAAGGTATAGTGATGGTTGCAATGTATTTTTTAGGAACCGTAACTGCCATGTTTATTGCATTTTTTCTTAGTCGAATCATGAATGAAAAGGGAAGTAAATCATTTATAATGGAGCTTCCGTCATATCGAATTCCTCTTTTAAAATCATTATTTTTCCAATTGTATGTTCGTACAAAAATGTTTTTAATTGATGCTGGTAAGATTATAATGACAATTTCCATTTTATTATGGTTTTTAGCTTCGTTTCCTAGGTATGACAATCAGGAATTAGTAAATATTGAAAATAGTTATATTGGGAGAATTGGACATGTGATTGAACCTGTGATACAGCCTTTAGGTTTTGATTGGAAAATAGGAGTGTGTTTAATTACATCTTTTGCCGCTAGAGAGGTGGTTGTAAGTACCTTGGCAACTTTATATAATGTTGAGAACTCAGATGAAAATTTTATAGGAGTTTCAGATGCTTTGAAAAATGATATTAACCCTCATTCAGGACTTCCTAGGTACACAGCTTTGGTTGCCATTTCAATCATGGTTTTTTTTGTTTATGCTGCACAATGCATGGCGACATTTGCCATTGTACGAACTGAAACAAATAGTTGGAAATGGCCAATGTTAATGGTTCTATACATGACGATTTTAGCATATATGGGCTCTTTGTTAGTTTTTCAAGGTGGGCAAATGTTAGGACTATCATAATGATAGGTATTATTGATTAATTGAAAAATCTAAGACAGATATCTAATTTTAAAGTTGGTCAATTAATAAGTGGTTTTTTTATATGCAAACAAAAATATGTTAAAACAACTAAGAATGGTGATTTTTATTTAGATTTAGTTTTATCAGATTCAACTGGAATTGTCATGGCTAAGCTATGGGATGCTTTTGAACTGTTTGAAGATAGATTTAATGTTGGAGATGCTGTTGCAATAAAAGGTAGGGTTGCAGAATTTAATGGCAATCTGCAACTTACTATTCAAAATATTAATAAAGCAACTCATGGGCAATATTCTTGTTATGGTTTTTCAGATGAATTATTGATAAGAAAAGTTGAAGAATCAATTGAAGATTTATGGAGTCGTTTATTTGAATTAATAAAAACATTATCATCTCCATATAAAAAATTGATTAAACTAATTCTTAAAAAGAATGAAAAAAAAATTAAAAACATTCCAGCTTCAATTGATTTTGATTATGCTTTAAAAGGTGGTTATTTAAAAAAAATCGTTATTTTGTTAGAAATGGCTATTGATATTTTACCTAAATTCACAGCATTAGATAGGAATTTGGTAATAAGTGGTTTGATTATTCATGATATTGGTAAAGTTGAAATTTTTAATAATGAGTTAATGATAAATTATTCTGAATCTGGAGAGCTGTTAGGTTCTATTGGCATGGGATTGAATATTTTAAATAAAACGGCTTTTATGATAAATGATTTTCCTAAAAAAATTTTGATCAGATTAGAACATATTATAATAATGGATGTAAAAAAAAGTGACTTAGATGATTTGGCTCTCGCTAAGTTTCCTGAAGCAGTTTTTATTAAATCCCTTTATTCATTAACTTTAAGTATGGATAGAGCTATTAATTTTTCTCAAAATAAATAGATTTAATAAAATTGCTTTCAATTATTTTTTATGGAAAGTATATTTATTTGATAAATAATTATTCAGAAGCTTATTAAATTTCATTCTAAAATAGGAAAAATAAATGAATAAATTAATCATACCTCTAATTATAATTCTCGCAGCCATAATGAGATTAATTCCTCATCCACCTAATTTTACTCCAATAATTGCAATGGGTTTATTTAGTGGCTACTGCATTAAAAATAAAACAATAGCAATCTTATTGCCAATAATGGCAATGTTTTTTTCTGATTTGTTTTTGGGTTTTCATTTGACGATTTATTGGGTTTATGGATCTTTAGTTATAGCTACCATATTGGGAATGTTGCTTATTAAGGGAATTAATATGAAAAGTTTTTTAATTTCGTCATTAAGTGCTTCTAGTTCATTTTTTTTAATTACAAATTTTGGTGTATGGTTAACTAGTGCATATTATCCTAAAACCATGGATGGACTTTTAATTTGTTATACAATGGCATTGCCATTTTTTGGTAACACATTGCTTGGTACTTTTTTTTACACTGGGTTGTTATTTATGGTTTATAAGCTACTTCGCAATTCATCTTTAATAACCATATCTGATTCTATTTAATTTTATTTTAATTATTTAAAGCTTGCATCCATGAATTATTTGCTTGCTTATTTCTTCATTTCTTTTTTTTGGGGTCAATCTGAAAACGAAGAAATTATTATTTCTAATTTTTCATATTCTAATATTCAAGATATTCATTTAATTTTAGACGAGGGCGGCCAGAATACTTTTGTTTTTAATAAATTTTATCCATTCTTCATGAATGATCAGGAAAAGAATTCAATTTTAATTGATGGTTCTTTTCAGTTGCCATTAGGAAGTTATGCTTTTCCTGAATTATTTTCTTTTAATATGGTTACTGATAGTATAAAAAATATTTCTCAAATACATTATCACAAAGGTGATTATAGTTTAGGAGAATTAGGCTTGTCTGTACAGATTAGAAATGATGATGGGGAAAAATATGTTTTCCATGGATATAAAAAAACTCCGGCTATCATTTATTCATCTTCATCATGGAATGATAATTTGCAAAATTATATTCTTAGCTATGAGCGTAATATTAATGAAGGAAATTTAGCTTTTGATGTGATGTATCATTTAGAAGATTATCACTTGCCTTTAAATTCAAATTCAATTGATTATTTTCGGCAAGTTGAATCATTTCATTCTGGTTTGAAAATAAATAAATCAATGAACTCATGGGAGTTTGAAATACATCCTGCTTTTCAATTATCTGATGTTAATCGTGATGGTATTTCTAGATCTTATTTTACTGCATGGTATGATGAAACATTTATTTTCAATTTGCCCTATGATTATGATTTTTATTTAAATCATGCTTCAAAATGGGTAATGCTTGAAAATGAAAATGAAATAAATGAAGTTAATTTTCATTTTATTAATACAGGCTTAAAATATAATATTGGAAATTTTTTAATGAAAGCAGGTATTGGAATTGTTGATGACAATTATAAACCTGAGATTGAATTATCATGGAAAGGGCATAATTATTTTTTCAATTTTAATAAAACACATGATGTTTATGTTGATTTAATTAGTTTAGATAAATTTAAAAAAAATAGTATAGATATAAGTTCATTTAGAATAGGATATTTTAATGATTATAATAAAACATCATTTGATATGTTTATTGTAAAAGATTCTCTTTATCAACATATTGGTTTTGGTACAGAAATTGAGATGGATTTTGATTGGTTATCAATATATCAGAAGGCTTCAGTATATAATCAAGGAGATGATAAAAAATCTCCAATTAAAATGTTTAATTATATGAATTTATTTTTTTCACCAGACATTTGGTTTTGGCGTGATGCTAGATATCAACCGTTTTTGGGAGCAGAATGTACTTCGATAAAACATTCAGGAATTAATATTTTAAACCCAACAATAGTGCCAATAATGACTTTTGATCAAATCGATCAATCATATGATTCAAATATTTTTTTAATTGAATTTGGGCTTCTTGTAAATCGTTTTAAAGTTTCATATCAATTCATTTCCTCAGATATTTTTGGAAATAAAAATTCTAATAGTAGTTTTACATATCCTATTGAGTCTGTAAAAAAATTAGTAATTGATTGGCAATTTATAAATTAACTTATAAGGTTATTGTAAAATTATTTTAGAACTTCCATAAAATGTTTCCCAATCTTCATTGTAAAACGTCCTTGATATGTAAATATTTTTCTCATGATTAATGAGATTCGTGGGGCCTTGTCCTACTTCTATTGTGTTGCTAACTGAATTAGATGATAGATTAATTTTACTAATTGTTGATTCTCCACTATTTGCAACCCATAGAATATTATTATATGCTAATATTCCTTCAGGCATAATTCCAACAGGAATATTAGCTTCTATTTCGAGAGTATTTAAGTTTAAGACTTGAACAAAGCCAGGATAGATTTGATATACATTGTGATCTGCATCCCAAGCTCCAAAATAAGCTTTATTTTCTATGATTACAATTTCTCTAGGGGATAGATTGTCTTCTGTTGAAATTTCCATTTTATTATTTATACCACTAGAAGAAATATCAAATAATAATATTTTTTGACTATTATTAACTGAAATAATTAATTTATTTTCATATATTGCTAATGAATGAATAATGTCACCTAGTGGTTCTGTTTCTTGGATATTTCCATATGAATCAATCATAGAGATTGTTCCTGTATTTGTTGGCTCCATACTATTATAAATACCTTCATTTGCAATGAATGTCCAAGAGTCAGCATTGTTTTCTTTATTTGACCAATAGGCTATATCACCTGGATTTATACCAACTAGAAATTGATTTATTTCTAACCCATTAGAGTTCATTACTTTAATTTCACCAGTATTATTGCCATTTTTTATTGCAAACAAAACATTGTCATTTACTATTTCAATGTGATAAATATTATTTTGAGAATAATTTCCAATTCTAGCCGAAGCATTAATATTTAGATCTGTGTCTAATGGTGCAATGCCTCCTTCATATGATCTATATACTTGATTATTTAATACCATTACACTCCCTCCGCAAGGTGTCCCAGATCCATAATTTTTTGTTATAACATTTGTATCTTCATTTGGTGAAGTGGTTGTAGAACAATTAATGCAAAAAAAGCATAATAAGGTGAATTTAATATTTTTTTTCATATGTTTCCTTTTTGTAATAAACTTTTCGAAATTGAGGGCTAAGATGGTTGTACCCGTTTCGCGAAGGTTTACTTATTTTATAAAGTATCTGGCTTATCTAATAATTAGAATTACAGTTGCGCGT
>CAZQYT010000085.1:5780-6042 GCA_964597475.1 uncultured bacterium
ATATTTAAACTTATTAACTATTTATAATTAATGTTAATAATAAAATAAATTTATTTAATAATACATTAATTCATGTGAAATATGCATGGAAAGCAATTTAAGTTTTCAATAAATTAACATATTATTTTTTAATAAAATTTCATTTTTTTGATTAATGGGAGAATTATATAATGGGAGAATTTACTAAAGAGTTTACTGCAGAAAATTTTGAATCGGAAGTTTTAAAATCATCTAAACCGGTTTTAGTTGATTTTTGGGCAGA
>CAZQYT010000086.1:0-6041 GCA_964597475.1 uncultured bacterium
CAATAAATGTAAACGCTCTTCTTGTTTTCTTACTAAATCTTTACATAAAGATTTCATTTCATTATTAAAATCCATAATAGTTAGTTCCAATCTACTTAGCAACTCCTGCATAAGAACTGACCCATAGGATTCATTTATTCCATCTAATAAATCATCAAGTTTATCAGATAAATATTTCTTTCTACCTTCTTTTGATTCTAAGTCCATACTCTTACAATTATTTTAATCATAGATTTTATATAAAATATTAGCTAGGTAAGTTTTTACTATTTTATGATTATTGCAAACTTAATTTGAAATATTTTCCACAGTATCAGATGCATCTTGAGATTCTTTTTGAATATATTCTAATAAAACTTGATTATTATATATAATAAAATATATAAGCAGACATAAAATCGAGGCTTGGAAAAAATATCCAGCGCCTATAATCATTCCAATTATTGAAGAAAATATCCATATAATCCTAGCTTTAAACATTAAATTTTTAGAAATTGATATAATTAAAATAACTACAGCTAAAACACCAAAAGCCATTGATAAGTATTCATTATTACTCGAGAATTGGCAGGTTAACCCTAAAATAGATGCAGAAAGAATGCATATTAGAGATGTTTCTAGAATATCAACATTATCCTTATCCTCATTAGGCCTATAATTCAACGATGCTCCTAGAATCGAGGCAAATAAGATTTTAAAACCAAAAGAAATCAATCCAAGCATATCGTAATTTACCTAGGAAACAGCCTTTAAGCGTAACTTAAATTTAAAGATATTAATTAAAGAAATTAATGGGGTTCCTAACACCTGATCGTGCGGGACAAATCCCCAAAATCGTGAATCATAACTTGAGTCTCTATTATCTCCCATGAAAAAATAATAATCTTTTTTAATGTTATATTTTTTCATATTCTTAAGAGTTACTCCATTTAAAGTAATATTATCTAATAAATATTCTGAATTTTCAGGACTATAATTTATATACCATGGATTTATCAACTTTTCCTCTTTATATTTTTTATTTAACTTGTTAATATAATCTACGCGTTCCTTCTTCTCCCTCATTAGTGCTTTTCTTTCAGAACTAATCAATCTAAGGATCTTATTTTTTAGAAATCCATGGGTTCTAGATATTTCATGAGGATCAATCATTGTAAATATATTTTTACCTAATTTCACTTCATTCCCATCTTGCACAAGCAAAGTTATTATTGTTTCCCAATCCATAATATTATTAAAATCAATTACCATATTTTTATATGGGACTACAAATGGTTCTATATTATCTCTATTTCCTCGAAAATATGGATATAATTTTTCTATTTTCTCCGGATCATAGGTATAACCCTTAATATATTTTCCAAATTCTGGAAACAGCATAGTATCAGAATTAACCATAACTATGCCAGCTTTTATATTGATTGAGTCTTTAGGGATTCCAATACAACGCTTTACATATTTTTGAAATGGATCTCGTGGAAATTCAAAGATAGTAACATCTCCATTATCTATCTTTTTAAATTGAGGTAAACGAAACCATGGTATATTAAAACCAATACGAGACCAAGGTAAACCAATCCACGTTGGAGTACGCATTCCATATATAAATTTATTTCCGATAAGCATATCGCCTGTTAAAATAGTGTTTTCCATAGAACCTGTAGGAACTACATAGATTTCAACTAATGTAGTTTTAACAGTAAAAGCCACAATAACTAAAATAATTAAAGCACGGATTTCAGTAAAAAATTTTTTCAACATACTCCTGTTATATGCTTATGGATTTATTTTATAATAAAATATTAAGATTAATAAGTTAAGATGAAGATATAGTTAAATCATATAAAATACTATCTATCCAAATTCTGAACATAATAAATCCTTATAGTCACACCACTCACAATACATACCTTTTACAGCAGGAAATTTTCCAATTCTAATATCCTGAGATACAACCTTAATCTTCTCAACTATTTTATTCACATCTTCTTCTTCAAAAGAGACTTCTACTGCTGGCTCTTCATTCCTAAGAAATAACATTATTAAGTTTTTAGGCATAGATTTGATACTATTCCCATCTATTTTGACACCTTCTAATTTTGCAAATAAGGCATAAATTCCAAGTTGAATATTGTTTTTTAATTGTTTTTCTGTTTGATTTTTTTTAGATGTTTTATAATCTATAATTGTAATATTATTTTTTAAATCTATATCAATCCTATCACACATACCTGTTAATATCACATCATCCATTTTAAATGAAAATGCATATTCCATTAAAGGTCTATTTACTGGATTTAATTGTATATAATTCCAATAATTCTTTAACATCTTTTCAGAATCTTTGCGCTGCTGTTCTTCTTGCTGTTTGTATTGAAAATTATAATTTTTCCAATGCTTATTTAAAAGCATCAACATACCATCAAAGGTATTATCACTACCAATATGATACTCTTCAAGTACTTTATGAATTAATAAACCTATTTGAAAATGCTGCACATCTGGAGCACCTATTATTTTATCAATATATTGATATTTATATTTTAATGGACAAATATTATAGACATTAATACTAGTTGCAGATAAATGAATATCATCTACTGTTCTATAAGTTTCTATATCAATCAATAAATTTTCTACTTCTTCTTTCATAGAATTATCACCCCAAGAAGGCTCTACACCCTTAGATAAGCAATTGATATTTTCAATGCTTGATAAGATTTCTTTTGCTTTAAGAAAGTTTTGCACTTCTAGTTCTAATTGAAGCTGAACTTCATATTTTTTTATTAACTGACTATATTTATCCAAAATATTATTTTTATTCATTATATCTTTCACTATAACATCTTCCTTATTTAATTCCTTAATAAATACTGATTGATATTTATTTGGTGCAAATAATGTAAGAGTATTCATGGCTCTTGTAATAGCAACATAAAACAATCGCCTCTCTTCTTCATAATACAATACTTTCTCATCTTCTCGATCAATACACCACTTTTTCCATGAAAGAGGTATTCTATCAACTATTTTCATTTTTTTATAATTAGATGGAAAGGTGCCAGCTCTTAAAAATGGAATAAAAACATGTTTAAACTCCATTCCTTTCGCACTATGAATAGTCATAATTTTCACCGCTGACAATTCCATCAACACGTCTAATGACTCTACTATCTCCTCATTGATATTATGTTGAATATTAATAAAGTGAACAAATTCTTTTAAATTATTTCTAGCATATTTGCTCATATAAACTTTAACATTATTTCGGAATTGATCCAAAACTTTAAGTTTAATTTGACTTTTAATACTTTTAGGCTCCTTATCAATATACACTTTACTAATTTTTAAAATATTCCAAATCAGCTCATCAGCATTAGAGGCTGAAATATTTTGCACACTCATTATAATCTTTTTAGACATTTCCCCTATTTTATTCTTTTTTGACATTGCAAATTCAATTAATGAAACATCTAATTCACTATTAGAATATTCTTTTGATAATAAAGCCACACTATCATAATCAACATATTCTTTTAATAGTCTTAAAAAAGAATGATTCTTTTTCTCTGTTTCAGCCCAAATATTTAAAAAAGCTATTATATTTTTAATAATAGGATGCTCATAAAGTTTAAATATATAAAAACAATTACGAATTCCATTTATATTTAAAAATTCCGCTATTGCATAACATTTTACATTAGAGCGTGATAAAATTACCATATCAGAAATAAACTCTCCGTCATCTAACAAGCTTTTTATATTTTCTACTAATTGAATTAACTGCTCTTTTTCTGACCCTAGATACAATACAGGTTTTTCATTAAAAACCTTATTACTTTTTAATTTATTTTTAATCATCCTATTTGGATTCTTAGCAATCACACTATTTGCCAATTGAAGTATTGAATCTGATGACCTATAATTTTCATATAGAGAAATAGGTTTTTCATCTTTTTTTAAATATTGATTCTTAAACCAATGCAAATTCTGAATATTTGCCTGTCGAAAAGCATAAATGCATTGATCATCATCTCCAACAACCATAATATTATTTTCAGGCTTCGCAATTTGCTCAACAATCATACTTAATGCATAATTATTATCTTGAAATTCATCAATAATTATATGTTTATATTCAGATTGCAACTTTTTAAGGAATAAAGCATCCTTATTAATTAATTCCCATAAATTATATATCATATCTCCATAATCAATCCAAGATAGTTTTTTTTTCCATTCCTGATATACAGGAAAGGCATCAAGCATGTCAATTAATTGATTGGATTGCTCTATTTCTGAATTTTCTTTACAATTTGATATTTTTTTTAATTCTAAATCTTTAAATCTATCTAATTCTTTAAGAGTAAATAAATTATATCGAAAAGCTGCAAACATTTTTTCAAAAGAATAAAAAGATTTTATTGGATCTCTAGATATTTCTTCACTCCTCAAAAAAGCAAAATCATTAAAATTTTTGCTAAATAAAAAATATAAATCTGCACTGTTTACTAATTTAGGTTTCTGCAAATATCCAATTTTTGAATAATTACACATGATCTGATTCTGTGCAAAAGAATGAAATGTACAAACTGCTACAGAGGCTCCTCTATCTCCTATATCATCAATTAATCTTTCGCTTAATACTTTTGCAGCTTTATTCGTAAACGTTAAAGCCAGTATAGAACTTGGGACAACTTGCTTATGTTTAATAAGATAAGCAATTCTTGCACTAATTGTAGTAGTCTTACCAGTCCCTGCGCCAGAAAGCACCAAAAGAGGGCCCATATTATTTTGTATAGCCCTCAATTGTTCTACATTATACTGCAACATTAATCTTTTATACTATTCTTTTTTTTATAGAAAAATAAAAATAACTAAGCATATAATATATACTTGGGAAAAAGTTTAAATCTTCTACTCCTCTGTATATATGCCACTGATAATAAATAGCTATCAACTTGTTATTTGACAAACTTTTACTATGCACTCTATAGGATGCATATTGCTTTTTTAAATAATAAGCCTTTACATCCATTTTCAATATATTAAGCCAACATGAATAATCTTGTCTTCTCAATATATCCGGCATATATATTTTACTCAAAACACTAACATCATATATCACTGTTAAACAGCCAATATAATTCGTTTTTAATAAATCATTATATGTTAACATATCAGGTGAATCTATTAATTTGTTAGATAAAATATTATTATTCTCATCTATTCGTTGAAAAGAAGTAAATGAAAAAGTATATTTATTTTTTTCCATAAACTCTATTTGTTTTTCTAATTTATCAGGATGCCATAAATCATCACTATCTAAAAAAGCAATATACTTACCACTAGCTAATTCTATACCTTTATTCCTAGCAATTGCAGGACCTTTATTTACTTCAAGAGAAATAAATTTAATTCTTCTATCATTTCCAGCTATATCCTTTACAATATCTACGCTATTATCGTTAGAGTTATCATCTATAATAATCATTTCCCAATTTTGATAAGTTTGCCCCTGTACAGACCTAATTGCAGAGGCGATAAACCTTTGGGAATTATACATAGGAGTAATTATTGAGACTGGGTAATTCATATAGAAATAGTCATAGAAATTCAGAAGAAATACTATATTTTATTCATAAAAAATGATATTTGATTTAGACTTACTTAAAAATCCAGCCCATTTTGAAAAAGTTGACTGTGATAATATTTTATTATTTGCTGATACTAAAGATTTAAAATTAGATTCGGGGTTAGTTGTATAAATATTTTTAATGTCACATATCCCCTCCAAAAGTTTTTTAGCATAATTAACATCATCAGTTATTAGATGAAAAATAGGAGATTCTATTTTATTTTTCATTAATTTAATTGCTTTAGTATAGTATTCTCTATCGTGCAATGTTGACAAACCCAACCTTTTATATTCCCCTCCTCTCACATTAATCATGACAATATTTGGACGAATTTCTATATATAAATCATTTCTTATTAATGGTAATATTATGTTGCGAAATTTTGAATTCATATCATTATCC
>CAZQYT010000087.1:0-6032 GCA_964597475.1 uncultured bacterium
TGGTATAAATTTTTCACCATTATAAAATGGTTGAATTGATGCTTTAGAAATGCCAATTATTGCAACCTCTGGAGGATTGACTATCGGAGTAAAGTATGTCCCTCCAATACCTCCTAAGCTAGAAATTGTAAAACATCCTCCTTCCATGTCTGATGGAGATAACTGTTTATTTCTCGCATTATTACTTAGTGATGTTAATTCCTTTGATAACTCTTTAATTGTTTTATTAGGGACATTTTTTATAACTGGTACAACAAGTCCGTTTTGTGTATTTACGGCAATTCCAATATTTATGTATTCTTTTAATATTAGTTGGTTGTTAATTTTATCTAATGAACTATTAAAGTGAGGCATTTCAATTAAAATTTTACTTATTGCTTTCATGAAAAAGGGTATGAGTGAGACTTTTATTTTCGGATCATCATTTATTTTTTTAAGTTTTTGTCTTAGATTTTCTAATTCAGTTATGTCACATTTGTCAAATTGAGTGACGTGGGGTATTGATTTCCAGGCTTCTTGGAGTCTTTTTCCAGTTATTTTTTTAATTTTATTTAAAGGCTGTATATTGCAATTTCCCCATTTAGAAAAATCTAAATTATTTTTTGGTTTTTCGGTTGAGTCTGAGGTTTTATTTTCATTTTGGATGTTTGATTTGTTTTTAACATGATTTATAATATCTTCTTGTATTATTCGTCCTTTATTTCCAGTTCCTGTTATTAATTCAAGGTCACAACCTAATTCTCTAGCAAATTTTCTAATGGAAGGGCTTGCCAGCATTGGTTTGCCTATGTTTTTAGAATCTAATGAAGGTTGAGGATTATTTGAAGGTTCTTCTTTTATTTTTTTTTGGTCTTCAATATTATTGTTTTCTTTTTCCATAATTATAGGTTTTTCTTCTACATTAATAGAAGATTTTGAGTTCAACCTTAAAATCACGTCATCTTTTGATATTATATCGCCTTTTTTAATTAATATTTCTGTTATGATACCATTATTTGTAGATGGAATTTCCATTGAAGCTTTTTCAGTTTCTAATAATATTATTGGATCATCAGTTTTTATTTCATCTCCAATATTTACTAGAATATCACTCACTTCAACTTCATTGATTCCTTCACCTAATTCTGGCAGTATTACTTCTTTTATTTCCATTTTATTTTTTATACTTTTATTGGATTGGGTTTTTCCGGATCAAGTTTATATTTGTCTATGCATTTTTTTACAATGTGCTTTTCTATTAAGTTTTCATTACTTAGTGATTCAAGTGCAGACAGTGTGATGTAATAGCGATCTATTTCAAAAAATTTTCTAAGTTTTTCTCTAGTTTCACTTCTTCCAAAGCCATCAGTGCCTAATGCAGTAAAAGGACAATTTATGTATGGAGCTATTTGTTCTACCACTAATTTTACATAATCTGAGACTGCAATTATTGGTCCATTATTACTTGTTAGACATAATTCAACATAGGATTTTTTCTTTTCATTTTCAGGATGTAATATATTCCATCTATTTTTATCTTCCGCCTCTCTATGTAATTCACTATAACTAGTTACACTCCAAATGTCTGCTTGAATATTCCAATCATTTTTTAATATTTGAGCTGCTTCAATTACTTCATTTACCATTGAACCACTTGCTAATAATTGTACTTTGATACAACCATTTTCAACGGATTGTAGTTTATACATTCCTTTTATGATTTCTTCTTCAATGTTATTTAATATTTTAGGATGTTCATAATTTTCATTTTCTAGTGTGAGATAGTAAAAAACATCTTTTTGATCTATGTACATTTCTTTCATTCCATAATGAATGATTACTGCTATTTCATAAGAAAAAGCAGGATCATATGCTTTAATGTTAGGTATAGCTGAAGCCATGAGGTGGCTATGCCCATCTTGATGTTGCAATCCTTCTCCAGCTAAGGTTGTCCTTCCTGCTGTACCTCCAATTAAGAATCCTTTTGTTCTCATGTCTGCTGCCGCCCATATGAAATCACCTACTCGTTGAAAACCAAACATTGAATAATAAATAAAAAATGGAATCATATTTATGCCATGGTTGCTATATGCAGTTCCAGCTGCAATAAATGACGAGATTGCACCTGCTTCGTTAATTCCTTCTTCTAAAATTTGACCGTCAGTTGCTTCTCTATAATAAAGAAATTGATTTGAGTCTACGGGTTCATATACTTGTCCAACATGAGAATAAATTCCTACTTGTCTAAATAGGGGCTCAATGCCAAATGTACGCGCTTCATCAGGTATGATGGGAACAATATGTTTTCCAATGTCTTCATTTTTTGTTAATAAAGTTAATAATCTTACAAATGCCATTGTGGTTGAAAATTTTCTATTATTAGAGCCCTCTAATAGTTCATTAAATATTGAAATGTCAGGAATTTTTAATATACTTGCTTTTTCTCTTCTTTGAGGTAAATATCCCCCTAATTTTTTTCTACAATTTTTTAAATATTGAATTTCTTGACTTGTATTTGCTGGTTTATAGAATGGTGTTTGGATACATTTTTCATCAGATAATGGGATGTCGAAACGTGATCTAAAGTGAAGTAATTCTTCTTCATTTAATTTTTTTTGCTGATGTGTAATATTTCGACCTTCACCAGCCTCTCCAAGTCCATATCCTTTTATTGTCCTTGCAAGTATCACGGTAGGTTGACCTTCGTGTTTTGTTGCTTGAGCATATGCTGCATACACTTTTGCTGGATCATGCCCTCCTATTCGTAATTTATTTATTTCATCATCAGTTAGATTTTCTACTAATTTTAAAAGTTCAGGATTTTCCCCCCAAAAATGTTTTCGAATGTAGCCGCCTTCTTCTACAATATATTTCAAACTATCCCCATCAACTATTTCATTCATGCGTTTAGTTAAAATTCCATCTGAGTCTCGTTCAAAAAGAGGGTCCCAATCAGAGCCCCAAATAATTTTGATCACATTCCATCCAGCCCCTCTAAATGCACCTTCTAATTCTTGAATTATTTTTCCATTTCCTCTGACGGGGCCATCAAGTCTTTGTAGGTTGCAATTGATTACAAAAATTAAATTATCTAACTTTTCTCTTGAAGCTAATGTCAGCGCTCCCATTGATTCTGGCTCATCCATTTCACCATCACCTAAAAATGCCCATACTTTTCTATTATTATTTTGCATTAATCCACGATCATGTAAATAATGCATAAATCTTGCTTGATAAATTGACATTATTGGTCCAAGCCCCATTGAGACTGTTGGGAATTGCCAAAAATTAGGCATTAACCATGGATGTGGGTAAGAAGATAATCCTCCCTCCTTTGATATTTCTTGTCTAAAATTATTTAATTGAATTTCACTAAGTCTGTCTTCTAAAAAAGCACGTGCATAAATACCTGGAGATGAATGTCCTTGAAAAAAAACTAAATCTCCTCCGTGGAATTCAGGTCCTCTTAAAAAATGATTAAAAGCTACTTCATATAATGTGGCGGCTGAAGAAAAAGAAGAAATGTGCCCTCCAATTCCATGGTGTTCTTGGTTTGCTCTAACAACCATTGCCATTGCATTCCATCGTATGAGAGATTTAATTCTCCTCTCAATTTCTCTATCTCCAGGATAGGGCTCTTGTTGTGAGGCTGGGATTGTATTTACATAATCTGTATGAGCTGAATAAGGTAGTCGAACTCCATTTCTTCTAGAAAATTCAAGTAACTTCTCAATTATAAAATGAGTTCGTTCAATACCCTCATTTTTTAAAATTGATTTTATTGAATCTATCCATTCTTGAGTTTCTTGAGGGTCAGTATCTTGATAGTTCATTGACATAAATAAAGTTTATGATATATTAAACATATTAAAAAATTACAGTTTTCATAGATAGTAATCAATCTTGATTTATGATTATTTTATGTTTTGAAAATTATTTATCAAATTTTCCCAACCTATTTTTTCTTTTATTAATTTTATTTTTCGATATCCAGTTCCATATATTAAACTTGTATCAGTTTGCATTGCATTGAGATGAATCATGGAGAATTGCGTACTATCATTTTCATAAATAAGTGCTCTTCCAAGATTGCAAAATCCTTCAGTAATTTCTAATTTATGATGAAAATTATTTTCTTCTTGCCATATGTGAAGTAATTCATGTGCTAAAGTTGCTTCAAATTCAATTTTTGGAAGACCGAATAATATGAAAATTTTAAATTTATTTTTTTTGTTAGCATAATCAAATTGTGTATATCCTTTTAAGTCTCCATGGCTATTAATTCCAGTAATTTTTTTCAAATCAATAAGGTTTATTAATTTGATTGGAATTTCTTTTGATATTTTTTGTATTCCAATTTGATTTAATTGCTGTATAACGGATTCATAAGATTTTTTAATGTCTTGTTCATTTTCAATTATTGAAGTTTGGCAAAGAGTACATACATGTCGTCCATCAGAATAAATAAAACCACCTTGCGTAATGCCTTCCGAAATTATTCTAGAACATGAATTGCAAAAGTCACCTTCTTTTATATGATGTGTATGGAAAAAATTATCCCAAGCATCAATGGAAAAATTGTTTAATAATGGTTCCAAGCAAATAGAACAATTATTCTTCAAGGCTTGAGAAAAAGATAATGTGTTGAAATACGAAAAACACATAATAAGCATTAATATTTGAAAAATTATACGCATTATTAATGGAGAATTTACTTATTTATAAATAAGGATAAGGTATTAATTTATGATGAACATTTTAATTGGAAAAAAATAATGAGAGTTGGTTTTTTAACTGCAGGCGGAATTGCTCCTTGCTTATCTGCTTCAATTGGACATTTGATTAAGAATTATTCCAAAAAAGATAAATCTATTGAGATGCTAGGTTATTTATATGGTTATAAAGGTTTATTATTGGGAAATTCAATGAACATATCAAAAGATATCATTAATTCTCATGAAATTCTTTATGATTTTGGAGGGACTCCACTTGGAAATAGTAGAGTGAAACTTTCAAATATTGAAGATTGCATAAAAAACAAATTTATAAATAAAGGTGAAAATCCATTAGAAATTGCAGCAAAACAACTTGTCAAAGATAAAATAGATATTTTACATACTATTGGTGGAGATGATACTAATACAACGGCTGGAGAATTGGTGCAATACTTGTCAGATAATGGTTATGAGTTGACTGTGGTTGGCCTTCCTAAAACGATAGATAATGATGTTTATCCAATAACTCAAACTTTGGGTGCATGGACCGCAGCAGAGCAAGGTGCAATATTCTTTGAAAATATAGTTAATGAAAATACTACTAGTTCTCGACAACTTATAATTCATGAAATAATGGGTAGGAATTGTGGTTGGTTAACTGCGGCAACTGCTCAAGAATATAGGAAAAAATTACATGAGAAAAAGTTTTTTTCATCATTTTTCATTCAAAAAGAATGTTGGGACATTGATGCTATTTACATACCAGAAATGACTGTGGATATTGAATTAGAATCTGAAAGATTGAAGCAATGCATGGATGAAAAAGATTGTGTTAATATTTTTTTAAGTGAGGGCGCTGGCATTGAAAGTATAATAAATGAGTTGGAAAATAATGGTCAGAAAGTATTAAGAGATGCATTTGGCCATGTTAGACTTGATGAAATAAATCCAGGACAATGGTTTTCTAAGCAATTTTCAAAAAAACTTGTTTCGGATAAAGTATTAGTTCAGAAAAGTGGTTATTTTTCTCGTTCTGCAAAAGCAAATAAAAAGGATTTAGATTTAATTATTAAATCTGTTGATTTTGCTGTAAATTGCGCTTTGTCTGGGCAGTCTGGCGTAGTTGGTTTGGATGAAAATAATAATAATAAATTAAGTTGTATAAAATTTAAACGCATAAAAGGAGGGAAGCCATTTGATATTGAATCAGAGTGGTTTCAGTCCTTATTGAAAGAAATTAATCAAAAATAATTTATTGGAGAGTTAGATGAATCATGATGAGTTGAAAAGAAATGCAAATTTAATGGTTGAAAAAGGAAAGGGGATTTTAGCTGCAGA
>CAZQYT010000088.1:0-213 GCA_964597475.1 uncultured bacterium
CAAGATGTAGCACCTTGGGCATTATTTGGGGCATATCAAATTTCGCAAGAGATGAAAATAATTAATGAGATTGGTGATGTTAATCAAGATGCTCATTTAAATATTTTAGATATAGTTAATATTGCAAATATCATTTTATTTGATATTGCAATTGAAACATACGATTATTCCATTTGGGCAAGTGACTTGAACATGGATGATTTAGTTAATATT
>CAZQYT010000088.1:223-6002 GCA_964597475.1 uncultured bacterium
AAGATATCATCAATTTAATAAACATTATTTTATATTAAAATATTTCATTAATACTAATTTCATCTAGTATTAATTTGTTTTCTTAAATTATACATATATAAATGGATAATTTATTTACATTTAATTCACATGAAGCATATATGTCTAGAGTTCTTGAACTTGCTAGAAAAGGGCGTAGTGATGTTTCTCCAAATCCAATGGTTGGCTGTGTCCTTGTAAAGGAAGGTGAAATAATTGGAGAGGGCTATCATGAAAAGTATGGTGAAAGTCATGCTGAAGTCATGGCATTTAATAATGCTCACAAAGATCCTAGTGAAGCTTTGTTGTATGTGAATTTGGAGCCCTGTTGCATTTCAGCTAAAACTCCTCCTTGCATAGAGGCAATCATTCAAAATAGTATCTCGGAAGTATATGTAGGCATGTTAGATCCTAACCCTGAAATTAATGGTAAAGGAGTTAATGCTTTGGAAAAAGCGGGCATTAAGGTTCATGTAGGGATATTAAATGATGAATGTGAGAAGTTAAATCGTTCTTTTACAAAATTGATGAATACTGGAATGCCTTGGGTAATCGCCAAGGTAGCTCAAACTATTGATGGATATATGGGGATAAATTCAAATTCATCTATTTGGATAACTGGACAGGAATCTAAGAAGAATACTCATTATTATCGTTCCATGGTTGATGCAGTCTTAATTGGTAGAAAAACGGCAGAAGTTGATGATCCATCCTTGACTGTACGTGAAATTGATGGTAATAATCCAATTAGAATTATTTTAGATACAAATCGAGTATTGCCATATGGTTTGAAAATATTTACAGATAAGCAGGCTAAAACTATCGTATTATCTTCATCAAAAAGATTTGATCGTACGTCAACACATATATGTCAATACATACCTGTAAAGGAAATTAATGGATGCTTATCTCCTGAACATATTTTAAGAACTCTTGCGCAAGAAGGTATTTTAACTCTTATGGTTGAGGGTGGTCATGAAGTATTAAAATCATTTTATGAGGGAGATTTGATTGATGAAATCCATGTATATACTGCGCCATTTGGATTAGATGATGCAAAATTAAAAAATCCTATTAAAATTTCTGAAAATTGGATGATTAAAGAAGAATTATTAATGGGGAAAGATAAATTAATCATTGCTGAGAAAGGAGTTGAATGTTTACCGGAATTATCGAAGAAATAGGTAATATTGATAGCATTATTGATAAACCATTGGGAATGCGCTTTAAAATATCAGCCATTAAAATAATGGAGGATCTTAAAATAGGAGATAGTGTTGCTATAAATGGTGTTTGCTTGACAGTTGTGAATCGTACTGATAATTCATTTTGCTTAGATATTGTTGATGAAACGTTGGAAAAATCAAATTTAGGCGATCTTAAAAAAGGTGATGATGTTAACTTAGAACGTTCATTGAAGGTAAGTGATAGATTTGGTGGACATATTGTGCAAGGACATATTGAAACAATTGGGGTGATATTAGATAAGCAGAAGAAAGATGATGGTGCGCTTATTTCCATTGGATTGGATCCAGAATGGATGCGTTATTGCATACCAAAGGGTTCAATTGCAATTGATGGAATTTCCCTTACAATAGCAAAGATTGAAGCAAATATCATAAAGGTGGCTTTGATTCCACATACGTTGCAAAATACTACATTAGGTAAAAAAAATAAATCTGATACTTTAAATATAGAAACTGACATAATTGGAAAGTATGTAACTAATCTTTTATCATTTGATGAAGATGATCCTGAAATAGATATGGGTATGCTTAAGGCAATTAGGCACCTTCAATATGGGGAAAGTTAAAACATTTGTAAAAATAGAGGAGGCAATTCGCCGTTTTAAAAATGGTGAAATGTTAATTGTTGTTGATGATGAAGATAGAGAAAACGAAGGTGACTTCATAATTTCAGCTGAAAAGGCCTCTGTTCAAGACATAAATTTTATGATAAAGGAAGGACGTGGGTTAATTTGTGTCGCCATTACTAATGAACATGCAATAAAATTAGATCTTTCTCCAATGGTTTCAACTAATACTGCAAAGCATCAAACTAATTTTACTGTTAGTGTTGATGCAGCCCAAAATATTACAACTGGAATTTCAGCTAAAGATAGATGGGAAACAATTCAAGTTATCTTAAATGAATCTTCAACGTCAAATGATTTGGCTAAGCCAGGCCATATGTTTCCACTTGTAGCTAAAGAAGGTGGTGTATTACAAAGGGCTGGACATACAGAGGCTGCAGTTGATCTTGCAAGAATTTCAGAAATGAACTCTGTATCTCTTTTAGTAGAGATTATAGATGAAGATGGATCAATGGCAAGAAGGCCTAAATTAGAAAAACTTGCATTAGAGCATGGGCTACCATTGATCACGATAGCAGACTTGATTGAGTTTCGTCGTAAAAATGATAAATTAGTAACTGAATTATCTAATATTTCTTTACCAAATAAATTTGGGGAGTTTAAATTGCGTTTATTTGAGGATACAATTCATGGAGATCACCATGTGGCTCTTGTTAAAGGTGATTTTAATCAAGAAGAAGAAGTATTGGTTAGAGTTCATTCGCAGTGTTTGACAGGTGACATATTTGGATCTTTAAGATGTGATTGTGGTGAACAATTGAATGGTGCTTTAAAGAGAATAGAAGATGAAGGTAAGGGCTTATTGGTCTATTTGCGACAAGAAGGACGAGGAATTGGTTTGAAAAATAAAATAATGGCCTATAAATTGCAGGAGGCTGGTTTAGATACTGTTGAGGCTAATCATGCATTAGGATTTCCAGATGATCTCAGAGAATATGGTATAGGTGCACAAATAATTCGTGAATGTGGAGTACGTAAAATGAAATTACTTACTAATAATCCAAGAAAAATCATTGGATTGGAAGGATATGGTTTAGAGGTTATAGGACGTGAAAATATAGAATATGATGCTAATTCTGAAAATAAAAAATATCTTCAGACTAAACGAGATAAATTGGGACATTTTATTTTAGATGAGGATTGATAATGTCTTTTAAGGGCAGTGCTAAAAATTTGAAAATTTCAATTGTAATAAGTGAATTTAATATCAAGATAATTGAAAGATTATTGATTGGAGCAAAAAAAGCTTATTTATTTTATGGTGGTTCGGAAAAAAAATTAAAAATTTATAGAGTACCGGGAGCTTTTGAAATACCTGGAACCATTAATATGATTTTAAAGAATGGGGAAATGGATGCAATTATCGGCCTTGGGGCTGTAATACGCGGCGAAACTCCTCATTTTGATTTTGTAGCCACGGAGTCTGCTCATGGAATGGCTGAATTAAGTAGAAAAGTAGAAATTCCCATAATTAATGGTATTTTAACTACAGATGATGTGAAACAAGCAATGAATCGTTCTAATTCTAATGGGTGCAATAAAGGGTGGGATGCAATGGTGGCTGCTTTGCAGACTATTTCTGTATATGATGACATTAAAACCTGTTTTTAGTGTCTATTATTAAATTCCTTATATTTTTTTCTTCCATATTTGCTTATGATGGATCAGGGTGGAGTGCAATAACTTCATATATTACTCCAACAGATTTATTTATGGATGATGATGGTATGGTATATGCCTCAACATCAGGAGGATTGTTCAAATTTGATACTTCTAATAATAAGTTTACTCTTATTGGCTTAGAACATGGGCTAATTTATTTAGATCTTTCAAGTATTTCAATGGATATGGCAGGACGATTGTGGCTTGGGGGCAGTGCTCCTAGAGGATGTTTACAAGTTTATGATTTTGAAAACGGTTTAATTACATTTTTTGAAGATGATCAGGTTAATTCCATTGGAAAGATAGTTATGGATGATAGTGTGGTTCTTATGGTTTATGAGGGTATTGAAGTAGGTGATGTTGGCTTTTTGGAGTTCAGGTTTGATGAAAATGGATTTCCAGAGTATAAAGATTATTATAATAATTTTTCTAATGAAAATATATCTACTATCTATGATATTGACATAAGCGTTGATAGTATATATGTTACAACTGATAAAGGTCTTTTTTCAGGTAGTAAAAATGATAATTTAAAATTTTCCAGCAATTGGTATTATGCTAGCGGTAATTTCTTAGATGGTATTTCATTAAAGCAGTTTATTATTGATGAATCTTCTTATTTATTTTCAAATAATTCCATTTATAAATTCCATAATGGAATTTGGGAAAAACATTGTGGTGATTATGATGGAAATATTATTAAAGTATTAAAAAAAGATAATAGAATTGGAGTTTTAACGGATGAATATTTCTATGAATATATAAATTGTGAAGAAACTATTTTGCAAATACCATTTGGCTCCCAGGTTAATTCTTGGAGTTCAATAGGAATTGATTTTAAAACTTATTTTACATCATTTTTATTTAATGATGAAGATGTGGTTTTTGGAATTAAGGATAATGGTATTTCATTTTGGAATAAAGTAGGCAATACTCATGATCATCATGTTCCCAATTCACCCATTAAAAATGAATTTAATGCAATTTCGATTGCTAAAACTGGTGCATTAATTGCAACATCTCATTTTGGTACAATTTATAATGATAAAGAAAAATTTATTAATTATGTACCAAATATTTATGCGAAATATTATGATTCTACGCCTGAATCATATAAGTTAATTAGTCTTGATTACTTGCCTGGTGACATTGAACACGTGCCAATTAGCATTTTGGAAAAAACAAATGGTAATTTAATATTTTGTAATTCTGGAGTTAAGCCAAATTATGATTCTGGTGGAGCTGTGATAGAGATAAATCCATTAAATAACGAATTCAATAAATATGGTGTGTCGGATGGTATAATAGATGGATGGGCGGGTATTTATGCTCCTGATGATAACTCTCATTATATGCTTATAAATCAAATTGAAGAAGATGCTTTTGGTAATGTATGGATAGTTAATCCATTTTGTGAAAGTGAAGGGCATATACTTGCAATACAATCAGCCATTGATGATTCATGGGCTCATGTAATGAAGCCTAATGACATATCTTATAGACCTCAAACAATTGCCGTGCAATCAATAGGCGATCAGCAGAGAATATGGATCGGTTTTGCCCATGAGGTAATTGATGGTCCTACTGTATATTCTAAAGGAGGGTTGAAAATGTTTAATAGCAGTGGGATATTTTCTACTGATTGGGATAGCAGTTGGTTTTCCATATCAAATCCAAGTTTATTGCCAGGAAATGATAGAGATGCTTCTGTGTGGTCAATTGTTTTTGATCAAATGGGTTGGTTATGGGTCATGAATGAAAGGGCTATCAGAGCATATACCCTTTCAACTGATTATATTCAAAAATCTATTACCCTTCATCCCGTAGCTCAATATTTAGATGGTAGTAATATTGATTATTTATCTAGTATTGGATTTTCTAAAGGAAATCGTATTAAGGTAGATGGGCAAAATAATAAATGGATAATTACTCATAATGGAGTTTGGGTTATTAAGGAAAGTATGTTGTTTTGGCCTTCAGAGAATGGTATAAATGTTGAAAATAGTGGTTTATTATCAAATAAAGTGTACGATATTGCCTTTGATGATCAAAGAGGTTTAGCAATGTTTGCTACAGAAAAGGGCATATCTGTTTTTGAAATTCCATTTTCTAAAGAGCCTAGTGTTCATGAAGATATTTATATTACGCCTAATCCTTTTATTATTCCTGATGATCAGTATGTACGTATTGGCATCAAACAATTTTGAGAATGATTCCCCTTGATAG
>CAZQYT010000089.1:0-5993 GCA_964597475.1 uncultured bacterium
ATAACTTTTTTCTAAAATTACTCGTATTTCTTTCACACCACTAGAAACAGCTGAAATTTCATTAAATTCGATATCAAACTCATGGGATAAAATTCTTATTAGTGTAGTCTTCCCTGATCCTGGGGGGCCCCAAAAAATAACTGAAAAAGGTTGTTTTTTTAAAATAGATTGAAAAATTAAACTATTTTTATGTAAAATCTTTTTTTGCCCTATAAATTCATTTAATGTGTTTGGACGAATTCTTTGAGCTAAAGGAGGTAAATTATCTAACATGAAAGAATTAAATGACATCCATAAAATTACATATCATTTATTGATCATTAAAACTAAAAAGCCTCCTTTTCAAAAGAAGGGGAAAAATAAAATTACCTACACTACTCCTTGATCTAACATTGCATCAGCAACTTTAATAAATCCTGCAATATTTGCACCCTTTACGTAATTAATAAAATCGCCATCATTACCATATTTCTCACAGGCTTCATGTATACTACACATTATTTTATGAAGTTGTGCATCTACTTCTTCGCGAGGCCAACGTATACTTGTTGCATTTTGGCTCATTTCTAAACCTGAAACAGCAACGCCTCCTGCATTAGCAGCTTTACCAGGTCCAAATAAAATTTTATTTTTCAAAAATACTTCAATGGCTTCAGGAGTTGAAGGCATATTTGCACCTTCTGCAATACATTCACATCCATTTGAAATTAAAGATTCGGCATCATCCTGATCAATTTCATTTTGAGTAGCACAAGGTAAGGCAATATCACATTTAGCATCCCAAGGGCGTTTACCTTCCCAATATTCTACATTAAATTTTTCTGAATATTCCTTGATTCTACCTCTTTTATTATTTTTTAGTTCCATTATCCAATTTAATTTTTCAGTATCTATGCCCTCTTTATCATATATGCTTCCAGAAGAATCACTACAAGTAATCACCTTGCCACCTAATTCTATTACTTTCTCAATAGCAAATTGTGCAACATTCCCAGATCCAGATACAGTTACTAATTTATCCTTAAATGTTTCATTTTTAGTTTTAAGCATCTGATTAGCAAAATATACACATCCATATCCTGTTGCTTCAGGTCTAATTAGACTGCCACCCCAATTCAATCCTTTCCCTGTTAATACACCTGAAAATTCATTTCTAATCCTTTTATACTGTCCAAACATATAGCCAATTTCTCTACCCCCAACACCAATATCACCTGCTGGAACATCTGTAGATGGACCAATATGTTTACATAATTCTGTCATAAATGATTGGCAAAAATTCATTACTTCATTTTCTGATTTACTTTTTGGATCAAAATCTGAACCTCCTTTTCCACCTCCCATTGGCAATGTTGTCAAACTATTTTTAAAAATTTGTTCAAAACCTAAAAATTTTAAAATACTTAAACTAACAGAAGGGTGAAAACGCAATCCTCCCTTATATGGTCCAATGGCAGAATTAAATTCCACTCTATATCCTCTATTAACTTGCACATTACCTTGATCATCTCTCCAAGGTACACGAAACATTATAACTCGTTCTGGCTCTACCATACGATCTAAAACTCTTGAATGCATATAATGAGGGTTTTCATTAATATAATCCCAAATTGATTCAACAACTTCTTCAACAGCCTGATGAAATTCTGTTTGTTCTGGATTTTTATTAATTACTACATCCATAAAAGCCTCTACTGATTTATACATTTGCATGTCTCCATAAATTATTTAAATAAAAAATGATTTTATAATAATGGGAAAATTTACAGACATATGAAAATATCTATAAAACAATAATCTTTAATTAGAAAAATTAAATTTAAATATTCTTATTATTAATTTCTAATTTTATCCATATTAAACTTGAAAAAATGAAAAAACTTGCAATAAAATTTTTCCTAGAAAAATCTAAAGGTACATTGTTAATTACATTGTTAATTACAGCAATTTTAGCTTCTGGGGCACAATTCATCTTCATGGACGATGACATAATGAATATGCTACCAAAAGAAACTCCATCAAGAAAAATATGGGATAATATTATAGATGAATTCAAATATTCTGACTTTCTTTTTATAGCATTTGGCAATAAAAATAAAAATGTATTGACAAATGAAAATATTTCTCTAATGTGGGATTTGTCTGAAAAATTTAATGATGTACCTGAAGTAGATGAAGTCATTACATTAACAACGATGCAACGTATTAATGGTGATGAAGGCTTTTTAGAAATTTCAGATTTGATACCGAAAAAAAACTTAAATCAAAATGACTTTAAATCATTGTCTAAGTACATAAATGAAAACTCCATTATTAAATCTAGATTACTTAGTAAAAATAATGATTTTATTAATATCATCATTAGGCCAAAAATAAATACAAATTTTCCAAAATTAGTATTAAATATTCAAAATATAACAAAACCTTATGAGCAAGAATTTGAGTTTCATTATGGAGGGCAACCTTATATAGCGGGAAAAGTACCTGATTTAATAAAAAAAGAAACCCTTAAATTGATGAGCATTGGACTTTTCATAATGTCAATTATTTTATTGATAAATCTTCGTAGCATTTCATCAGTCTTAATGATATTAATGTTAATTTTTATGTCAATGATATCAATGATAGGCTTTTTAGGATGGATATATTATTTTACTGGTTCTTCAAGATTTTTCTTTAGTTTTTTAAATAGCTCAATGCCAATTGTATTGTTAACAATAGCCAACTCTGATGGCGTACATGTGCTATCAAGATTTTTTAAAGAGGCTAGAAAATATAAAAATACAAATAAAGCTATTTCTCTTACAATGGAACAATTAAATCTTCCAATTTTCCTCACTTCAATCACAACAGGTGCAGCATTTATTTCCATGGCGACATCCCCCATACCTTCAATGACTGGATATGGAATTTCCATTGCATTTGGAATCATCTGGGCATGGATCTTATCATGCACTTTATTACCAGCTTTAATAAATTTAAAAAAATGGGATTTCTCAAAAAAATCTTTGTCCCAACCTAGCATGCTCGAAAATATTATTAAAAAATTTGGAAATAATATGTTAAAACATCCAAAGAAAGTTTTAGGAATTGGATTGTCCATAATCGCGTTTTCTTCTTTTGGCATACAATATGTAAATGTTGAAGTCAATCTTATCAATCTATTTAAATCTGGAAATACAATTAAAAAATCTACTCATTTTCTAGATGAAGAAATGGCTGGATCGATGAATTTAATGATTAAAATTAATGAAGATATGAAAGATCCAAACATATTAAATCAAATAGTTATAATTCAAAATTTTCTACAAAAGTTACCTTTTGTAAATACAACTTTTTCCATAGCAGACATAATTAAAGAAATGCATGCAAAAGTCATGGATGATAATGAAAAATTTCATACAATACCAAATAATAGAAAAAAAATAAATAATTTATTCACTATGTATTCAATGTCAGGAGATCTAGATGATTTTGAATCTTTAATAAACCATGATTATGATACAGGACTTATTACAACCATGATGCATACAGTGTCAACTAATGATGTAGTCAAACTATCAAATAAAATTGACAATTTTTTAAATGTTAATACACCTAATCTAAATGTTGAAATTTCAGGATTAATGATGTTTTTAAAGGATTTTGTATCGATTGTTGTAGAATCTTCAATTAAAAGCATATTATTTTCCATAATTATAATTTTATTCATTATCTGGATATTTTTTCGCTCATTAAAATTTGGTCTTCTTTCCATCATACCATTAACATGTTCCATAATAGTTAATTTTGGATTAATGGGATGGTTTGGTATTGATTTAAGCCATTTTACAGCTCTTTTAACCTCTATAATCATTGGAGTTGGTGTAGATTTTTCAATTCATTACATTTCTGACTTTAAATATTGCATGGAAAATAATATTCATACTAATAATGTAAGTATGGAAGTAATGAGAAATGTGGGCTATCCCATACTATTAGATGTTTTTTCTAATATGGGCTTTGGTGCTCTTATTTTTTCATCCCTTATCCCGCTTGTACAAATGGGTGGACTAATAATATTTGCTATGATATCTACTTCATTAGGTACTCTTACTATATTAGCCTCTATTATGGAAATAAATAAACATAAACTTAAAGGATAGAAAATATTTAAAATGAAAAAAATATCTTTATTTTTATTATTGAGTTGGTGCTTTGGAATTAGTGGATATGAACTAGCATATCAAATGGATAATCGTAAAACACCTATAAATTCTAAAATGGACCTTGAAATGCAACTTACTAATAAAAAAGGAAAAACTCGTTCTTATATATTACACTCTATTATGAAAGATAATGCAAAAAAACAAATGATATGGTTTTTATCTCCCCCCGATGACAAAGGTATTTCATTTTTAAAAATTGAACATGATAATAAAGATGATGAAATGCGTATTTGGTTACCAGCTTTTAAAAAAATTCGCCGTATAGCTGCTACAAAACGATCCGATAGTTTTATGGGATCTGATATGAGTTATGAAGATTTAGCATCTAGACAATTAAATGAATATACATTTAAAATTATTAATCAAGAAATCTATGATAGTATCCCGTGTCATTTGTTGGAATCTATACCTAATAACAATGTTTTAACAGAATATAGTCGACATATTACATGGATTGATACTACTTCTCTTCTTCCAATAAAAGAAGAATCATTTGATAAAATTTCTAAACTTCTAAAAGAAAAAATATATGCCTACATTCATATAAATGAATATGATGTTTTATCTAAAATAAGCATTAGGAATATTCAAAAAAAACATTCTACACACATTCAATTCAAAAATATTGAATTGAATACTGACATAAAAAATAATTTCTTCCATGAACGAAATCTAAAACGTTTACCAAAATAGATCCCTACATTCTAAGAATACTAAATTAATAAAATGAAAAAAGTATCTAAAGAAAGTCGCTTAGATGAATTCATAGAAGCTCCTAATAAGGCACTATGGAAACTATCACTACCTATGATGTTTGGAATGGCGGTTCAAGCAATCTTTATGATGGCCGACACAGCCTTTGTAGGACGGATGATAGGTGGAGTGGCCCTTGCTAGTCTAGGATATGTCTTCCCATATTTTTTTATTATAATGGGTATTACATTTGGCGTAGGATCTGGAGCAACTACTGTTATTGCCCAATATATTGGAGCAAAAGATAAAGAAAATGCTGATAATGCTGCAGTGCATACTATACTACTTGGGATAATTATTGGTATCATTATTATAACTATTGGATACTATTTTGGAGATGAATTGCTAAAAATTCAGGGAGCTAATGATGAAACTATCACCGTTGCATTAGATTATTTTTATATTATGGCAGGAGGTTCCATATTTATGATTATGTCTATTTTTTTTCGATCTATTTTATCCGGAGAAGGAGAAGTTGTATTCCCTATGAAAATTTTGGGATTTGGAACTCTAATCAATCTTATTTTAGATCCTATACTAATATATTATTATCAAATTTCTGGGGCAGCTCTTGCTACTATTATTAGCCAAATTATAGTTATGTTTATTTTTATTTACTATATAATAATTAGACAAAATACATATCTAACTTTTAACCTAAGAACATTTAATTACAATAGTTTTATTTTGTACAAAATTTTGCAATTAGGACTACCTGCATCTTTAAGTATGATCATTATGTCAATGGGTGTAATGCTATTCAATAATATTTTAGGATCTTCATATGCGGTTGCGGCATACCAGACAGCAGGTAGAATTGAACATTTTTTCTTCTTACCTATTATTTCTATAGCTACATCCCTAGTAACCATAGTTGGAATGTTTTATGGAGCTAAGCGCATTGACCTGATAAAAGAAATTATAAAATATGGTATTAGATGGGGTATTGTAATTTCAATATTATTTAGTATGATTTTCTTTTTTTTAATAGAATTTTTTATACCCCTGTTTAACAATAATACACAAATTATT
>CAZQYT010000090.1:0-5986 GCA_964597475.1 uncultured bacterium
GAATTAAAATCATTTTGGCTTCATTTATTGGTGGAGCTTTTAATTATGTGCCAGAAAAGTCGGAAAAAAATCAAAACATAATTCATACTGCTTTAATTTGCATTTTATCAACAACAATAATGTCAATTACAAAGCAATTATCTTATGGTGGTGATTATTACTTAATGGGATTTGGAATTATATCTGCACTCATTGTTACTCTTTATGTATCAAAAAAATTAATATTTATAGAGAGAATAAATTGGGTATTTTCATGTGTGGTTGGGATTATTATTGGTGTAGGTTATTTTCTGCAGGCAATAATATTGGCAATATTAATATATTATATTATTCATAATACAGAAGATGTTATGGATTTTGTTTATAAGACTGGCGATATATCAAATGATTCAAGTAATTTAGATAGTGAGAATAATTAAAATTAAATACTAATCAAGGTACGATGATTTGGCAATAGATTTAGATACAACTGAAGGTAGAAAAGAATATTTGACAGATAAATTAGAAGATTTGCTTGGTGGTATTAATGATTCATATGGTGTTATATTAATGCAAGAGCTTCTTGATAGACTTGAATTGACAATTAAAGATTTTAATGATGAAGTTAAAGTTTTATGCGCCCAATTAGTAAAAAAACAAGAAGAACGGCAGCAACTAATGGATATGCTTGTAAATGAAGGTGCAGATAATTTTAAATTAATGGCTAATAAAAGTTCATCAAGTAAGGATATTCCAGAAGATGAAAAAGATGCAGATCTGTCTGCATGGGAACGCAAATTATCAAAATTAGAAAAAAATAAATAGGATAAATAATGCAAAAAAGAGCAATTTGGATTGTAACAGTGTTTATTATTTTGGCAATTGGTTATTATTGGGTTGTAGTAGATGATTCTAGGACAGAACAGATGGGTGAATTGGCTCAAAATGATAATAAATTGAGTGGAGATGTAAATTCTACTGTCGAAGTATATGATCGGTTAGAAAAAAAATGGATTGGAACAAGCAAACATGTACAGACGTTGCAGGAGGAAACCCACTCTCATTATAAAACATATGAAGAAAAAATGGATTCCATAAACATTGTTTTTGAAGAAATTAAATTTAGTATTGAGCAGTTGGAAGAATTGTTGACACGAAAAATTGATAGAGTAAAAGAAGATGTTATTAATCTTGAAGAGACATTTGAGAGTTATAAAAGATCAAATAATAGATCTATTCGTGAAATAAAGCAAAATATATCAACAATAAAAGATGATATAGCAAAAATAAATGAAAAAGTTTTTCCGCCAGCTGAAGAAGAAACAAAGAAAAAATAATTATATAAAATCATTTTCTTGACGTTCTATTAATGGTCAAATTAGAAAAATTAATTGGTGATATCATTTACATTTCTTTTCGTGATATTGGAAGATATAAAGATATTGGCATAACACAGCATGGGCATTACAAGTTGAAAGGTTATGATCAATTAGGTTTATGGTTAGAACACCCCGGAATAATTATTAAAAAAATAATTGATGAAAAAGATAGTCCAATTCCATTAGATCAACAAAAAAAAGAAATAATTCAATCTGACTTTATGGCTCATTGGGACAATGTTAATTCATTAATGCAGTATCCTGAGAGAGTAGGCTTTGATTTTAATGATACGAAGTCGAAAATAGGTTTTAAATTAGTAGGCAGCGAAGAAAAATAATGTTAAAGGGTATAGTCAAGAATTATAATGCTGATAAAGGATGGGGCTTTATCGAAAGTGAAGATGGAGAAGATTATTTTTTTCATATTTCTAATTTAAGACCAGGACAAAAAGTAAGAAATGATTCAAAAGTTAAATTTGATTCATCTGAAGGACAGCGTGGCCCTGAAGCGGAAAACATTACACTCTACTAATAAAACTTCTAATTCTCATCCTGATTTTTGGGATAAGGCATACATTGAGGGAAATACAGGATGGGATATAGGAACTAAAACCCCAATATTTGATCGTTGGATTAATTCTATTGAAAAATCTAAAAATATTTGTGTACTTGGAGCAGGTAATGGATGGGGCGCTATTAATTTTGCACAAAAAGGGCATAAAGTAACTGCTGTAGATTTTGCTCCATCTGCAATAAATAGTATGATCGATAGAGCTGAAAAGAACTCCGTAAAAATGAATATAGTACAATTAAATATTTTTGATCTTCCTAAGTACTATAGATTTTTTTTTGACGTTGTGATTGAATATACCTGTTTTTGTGCTATTGATCCTATTGACAGAGAGAAATATATAGAGACTGTTTATGGCATATTGAAAAAATCTGGTTTATTTGTTGGTATTTTATTTCCTTTAGATGGAAAAGAAGTTGACTCTGGGCCACCATTTAATATTGAGCTGATTGAGACTTTGAATATGTTTGACAAATATTTGTGCAGAAGAAAATGTGAAAAATCTTCTCATTCAATAAGGCCTAGAAAAGGAAGAGAAGTTTTTTTCATATATGAAAAATGAAATTTAAAGCTAATTTAAAAAATATAGTATTATATGGTTATCATGGTTTATTTCAATCTGAAAGAGAAAAAGGGCAGATCTTTGAAATTGATGTTGAATATTTTTATAGTATAGATGGTTTGCAGTTAAATGATCACATAGAAAATACAATTGATTACACAGAAATATATAATGTAGTTAAAACTATTTTTCAAAAAAAAAAATATAAATTACTTGAAACATTGGCTATGACAATTGCTAGTACTCTTAAAAAAGAATTTTCATTATTATCATGTCAAGTAAAAATTAGAAAGCCAGAAGTCATTATATCTGGTGAAATTAAATATGTTGAAATAGATTGTGAATATTGATAGAAAATAATGAAAACGTTTTTATCCATAGGGTCAAATATAGGTGACAGATATGAAAATTTGAAATTTGCAATTAATGAGCTAGATGGTCATCCTCATATATGGATTATTAATAAATCTTATTTATATGAAACAGATCCAATGTATTTTGTTGAACAAGATGCCTTTTATAATATGGTTATTGAGATTGATACAAATCTTGAGCCTATAGAGCTTCTTGATTTAATTAAATCAATTGAAGTTTCTAGAGGGAGAAAGAAAACTGTAAATAAAAATATGCCAAGAGTTTTAGATATAGACATATTGACAATGGGAGATTTATATATAAGAAGTAAAATTCTTAATATACCACATAAAAGATTGAAAGAGAGAAAGTTTGTATTAAAACCGTGGAATGATATTGCGGGTGATTTTTTAGTAATAAATGAAAATAAGACTGTTAATGAATTATTGAATAAAACTTCCGATAAAAGTGTTTTAAAAATGATTTTAGACGTTAAAGGCTTTAATTAAACATGCAATCATCTTATCATATAGCAATTGAAGGCTCAATAGGTGTAGGGAAAACAAGCCTTGCTAAAATTTTAGCATCTGATATTAATGCGAAATTAGTTTTAGAAGAGTTTGAGGAAAATCCTTTTTTATCTGATTTTTATAAAAATGCTGAAAGATATGCATTTCAAACACAATTATTTTTTTTACTTTCTAGATATCGTCAGCAACAGGAATTATTGCAGATAGACATGTTTAGTAAAACATTAATTACTGATTATATGTTTGTAAAGGATAGATTGTTTGCCGCATTGACCTTAAATGAAAAAGAAATGGCTTTATATAATTCTGTAGCAACCATATTGGAAAAAAACATAGTAATGCCAGATTTAGTTATTTTTTTACAAGCTGATACAGATAGATTGATGCAAAATATAATTAAGCGCGGAAGAGAATATGAGAGATCAATTGAGTGGAAATATTTGGATGGGTTAAGTCAAGTATATAATGAGTATTTTTTTCGCTATGATAAAAGTCCATTATTGATTATTAACACAAATGACATAGATTTTGTTAATAATAAGGAGGATTTAGATGAAATTAAAAAATTTATACAAACTCCTGGGGAAGGAGTTAGATATTTCAATCCTATTAAAAATTAGTTGTGAGCTTGTTTAAAATTATTCTAGCAATTATCGTTTTATGGTTAGTAAAAAAAACATATTATTTTTATAAAGGAATTAAAATTTCATTTAAGAGCAGGTCAAATGATAAGTATAAAGATTTAAGCATTCAAGATGGAGAATTTGAAGATATAGAATGAATGATGAAAAAAAAATAATTAAAAATTGTTTGTTCTGTAATATGATTAAGGGAAAGGTCCCATCAAAAAAAATTGCTGAATCAACCTTAGCATATGCATTTCATGATATCAACCCACAGGCGCCTATTCATGCGCTGATAATACCTAAGATTCATATTTCAAACGCTATTGAGTTAAGTTCATTAAATATTGATTATTTTGGAGGAATGGTCCTTTTGGCTAATGAGATTATAAAAAAAATGGATATGGATAAAAAAGGTTTTAGGTGGATTGTGAATACTGGTGAAGATGGAGGGCAGACTGTTAACCATATTCACTTACATCTTTTAGCAGGAAGAAGACTAATTTGGCCTCCTGGTTAGATAATGTATATTTCTAAAATTCATTTACAAGGATTTAAATCTTTTTTAAATAAGACTGATATGTCATTTGGAAAGGGAATAACAGCTATTGTTGGGCCTAATGGCTGTGGTAAAAGTAATATTGTTGATGCAATACGATGGATTATTGGAGAACAGAAAGCCTCAACATTGCGATCAAAGACAAAAGAAGACATAATATTCAATGGCACTAAGAAAAAGAAGCCTTTAAACTTTTGCGAAGCATCAATGCTAATACATAATTCAGATAAAATATTGCCTATTGAATATGAAAAAGTTTTAATTTCAAGACGTTTATATCGTAGTGGAGAAAGTGAATATTACATAAATAAAACACAATGTAGATTAAAAGATATTCATTCACTTTTTGTTGATACAGGAATGAGTTCTAATGCTTATTCCGTGATTGAACTTAAAATGATTGATGCTATTTTATCAGATAATGCCCAGGATCGTATTAAAATGTTTGAGGAAGCAGCTGGAATAAATAATTATAAAAAACAGAGAGATGATGCCATAAAAAAAATTAAAATAACTTGTGATGATATGGATAGAGTGAATGATATAACGAGTGAAGTGGAATCTAATGTAAAGCGTCTTTCAACTCAAATTAAGAAATATAAAAAACATTCAATTTTAAAAGAAAAGATAAAATCAATAGATATAAATTATGCACAAAAATCTATTCATTTGTTAAATTCTAAATTTATTCCTATTGAAAATAAATTAGAATCGCTTAGAAATAAACATTTTAAATTATCAAAACAAACAACTTTAGATGAAACTTTGCTAGAAAAAAAAGAAGCTCAATTTTTTGATAAAAATAATGCACATGAATTAATTTCTAAAGAAGTGAACAGGTTAGAATCGAAAATTTTGACAATAAATTCTAATAAATTAGTTTTATCTGAAAAAATATCAGGCAATGAAAACAGAAAAAAATTCTTAAAAGACGAAATTGATCACTGTAAAAAAAATATTTTACTGTATGATGAGAAAATGGAAAATATTAATTCTCAAATAAAAAAAAATAATCCTTTATTAATAGAAAAAAAGAAAGTTCATCAAAATAAAAAAAATAATTATGAGAAGGTTTGTAAAACTTTTGATTTATATGTAAGTGAACAGCAGTCATTGAAGGAAGAGGTTGATAAAATAAATTTCAAAAAAAATGAAAATCAACTTAAAATAGAAGCCTTAATATCATTATTGAAGGATAAGTCTAATGAGATAAGCCTTAATGAAAAAAAAATAAATCAAATTCTTCTTTCAATAGAAACATTGAATGGGGATGCTAATTTGTTGGATATAAAACTTAATAAAATTATATCTCAGGGAAGGAAAGTAAAGAAGATATTTGATGATTTGTCAGCGAAAAAGCTCCTTTTGAAGAAGAAAAGTGTGAAAATTGATAATCAAATCAATTTATATATCAATCAAAAAGATATCA
>CAZQYT010000091.1:0-2517 GCA_964597475.1 uncultured bacterium
AGTATATATTGCAATGAATGGACAAATTTTTAATTATGAAAATGTCAAAAAAAATACTGAATTAGGCGTTTTTGAAGAATTAGAACTTTGTTAATAAATATGTCAAACTTTCTTTTAGCATTTATTTTAGGATATGTTTTTGGATGTTTTCAAACTTCATATCTTTTATTAAAAAAATTTATAAATAAAGACATACGGAAAATGGGTTCAGGTAATGCAGGCGCCTCCAATGTTACATCTGAAATGGGTTTAAAATTTGGAATAATTACAGCAATTCTTGATATATTAAAAGCTTATTTACCTGTAAAATTAATTTTAATCATCTTACCTACTGCAAGTCAACAAATAGAATTAATGGTAATTGCAGGAACAGCAGCTATTCTAGGTCATATTTTTCCTTTTTTTATGAATTTTAAAGGTGGTAAGGGTATAGCTTCATATCTTGGTGTATTATTAGGAATTGATTTACAACTAGGTGGTATGATTTTTTTATTATTATGTTTAGTAATAATTATTACAAACTATGTCGCAATAGGTTCAATTTTTCTTTATCTTTTAATTCCAATTTTGATTTTTTATTGCGAATACTACTCAATTATAGTTATTGTTTGCAGTTTAATTCTATTATTAATTGGAATCTTAAAACATATAACTAATATTAAAAGAATCATGAACGGTTCAGAATTAAGTTTAAGGTCTGCATTTAATAAAAATAAATGATTTGTCTATAATTAAACCATTTAAAGGGTATTTGCCGCCATCTAAATTAGCTGCAAAAATTTCATCTCCACCATATGATGTACTATCATCTAATGAAGCTAAAATAATAGTTCAAAATAACAAACATTCATTTCTCAAAGTTATAAAACCCGAAATTGATTTTAATTTAACTGAAACCTTGAATAGTAAAAAAATACATGGAAAAGGTAAAAATAATCTTAATGAATTAATTAATGATAAAAAATTAATAAAAGACAACATTGCATCTTTTTATATATATAAAATAATCATGGGAAAACATTCCCAAACAGGAATTGTTGCAGGAACATCCATTGAAGAATATAATCAAAATTTAATCAGAAAACATGAGCATACAAGGCCTGATAAAGAAAATGATAGAACCATTCACATAGATATATTAAATGCTAATACAGGCCCTGTTTTTTTAACTTTTAGAAATGACTATGGATTTAAATCATTAATTGACACTTTAACAGATAAAAAACCTAATATTTCCTTTACTGCAGATGATAATACTTGTCATATAATATGGAAAGTCACATCATCCACAAATATTAAAAAAATAAAAAACTATTTTTTCAACATATCATGTCTTTACATAGCTGATGGTCACCATCGAGCGGCATCAGCATCAAGAATACAAAAACATAGATCAAATAATAAAAATCATAATGGGAGTGAAGCTTATAATTATTTTCTTTCAGTCATCTTCCCCCATGATGAAATGCAAATTTTAGATTATAATCGCATTATAAAAGACCTTAATGGATTAAATGAAGATGAGTTTTTTGAATCTTTAAAAAAAAGTTTTATCATAACGCCTCTTAAAAAAAGACTGTCACCAATTGAAAAAGGTAATTTTTCCATGCTATTAAATAGTAATTGGTATAATTTGAAAATTAAAAATCAAATCAAATCAAATGATCAAGTTGAAAAACTAGACGCATCCATTTTGCAAAATTATTTACTTAAACCAATTTTAGGAATTAATAATCCAAGAACAGATAGTAGAATTGATTTTGTTGGTGGCATAAGAGGATTAAAAGAATTAGAAAAAAGATGTGATGATGATTTTAAATTAGCATTTGCATTATATCCTGTTTGCATAGAAGATTTATTGTCAGTAGCAGATGCAAATAAAGTAATGCCACCAAAATCAACATGGTTTGAACCTAAATTAAGATCAGGTTTAATTATAAGAGATTTAAATTAAGAAATTGTAATCCCATTAAAAGAAATCCAAGGGAATATACCATATCCAAAATTTACTCTATCGCTAGAAACATCATCTAAATTTTCAAACATTTCTTTTACATTACCTGAAACCATAGTTTCAGTAATTGGAAATTGAATTTCACCATTTTTAATATAATAACTATTTTTTGCTACTCCTGAAAAATCTCCATTACTAGAAGGATTCCCTCCTGAAAATCTACATAACAAAATCCCTTCATCAATATTTTTAATTATCTCATCATGAGATCTTGCACCAGGGGAAACTATATATGCTCCACCATCATTTACCGCTCTATTTTTACCTAATTTATTAGAACCATAGATACCTAATAAATGTGTTTTTAAAATACCTTTATCCAAAATTATAGAATTTTCTGCAACATAACCATCAGAAGTAATAAAATAGCCATCTGCAATTGCATCTGATAATGGTTGTGAATGGATTGATAATTTTGAACTTGCAATTTTTTCATTCAACTTATCTTTGTACAATGAATTACCAGTAACCATTTTTCCATCACTTATATCAGATATTATAAA
>CAZQYT010000091.1:2546-5966 GCA_964597475.1 uncultured bacterium
CAATCTGGTGTAACTAGAATTTTACCTTTAAATTTTCCCTTTATTCTTTCTGTATGAAGTTGTTCTACTGATTGTTTTAATAGTGTATCAATAGTACCATATTCATATAAAGGTTTTGCAATTTTCAATGCACTTATTCCTGTATAATTAAAAGATGAAGTCTTATCACCATCTTTAGAAAGAAACATTGGAGAAAAACCATATAAACCCTCACTAACCTCAAAATCAACTCCATTAGAATTTTTAAAAAATGATTTTGTATGATTAAAATCCATAATTGCTGCTTCTAGTTGAATTTTAGGATAAGAGGATTTAACATATTCAACAAATTTATCTAAAGATTGATACATTGCATCTAAATTTGCAGATTCATCTCCTTTAGAAAAAGATTGTTGAGGCTGTTTTGAAGCTATGTCATGAGCTTCGTCTGGCTGAGAACCTTCTGCCATATTCATCACTAAATCAATGGCAGAGTCTATGCTTTCCTTATCAATTTTATTAATTAAAGTAGAACCTTTTTTTTGATCCTTAATAACCGAAATTCCTAAATTGGCATTAAAGGTTGTTCTTAATAATGTCATTTCGCCAATTTCTACATTTAATTCTTTTTTTTCAGATAGGCTCAAAGAACAAGCAGCTTTATCTCCGCCAGCTTTTTTAATCGAATCCAAACAATAATTAATGGCTTCTTTATTATTCATTATCTACCTCCAATGTTAACTTTACATTTAATGGCAGGGCCGCCCATTCCAACTGGTATTATTTGTTTTTTACCGCACATGCCTGCTGAAGACCAAGACATATCAGAAGAAATCATGTCAATAGTTTTTAATACATCAAATGCAACACCAGAAATTGTAGTATCTTTTATTGCCTTACCTAATTTCCCATTTTTAATTTCATATCCCATTGTAATTGCAAACATGAATTCACTAGTAGAATCTGCTTGTCCATTACCCGTTTTAACCAAATAATATCCATCATCAATTGATGAAATCATTTCTTCTAAAGTATGATTTCCTGGAACAAAGGCTGTATTACGCATTCTAATGAGAGGTTCGTCAGAAAACTCATATGCGCGAGCATTTCCTGTTGGTTTAACATCAAAATGTCGTGCACTATCTTTATTATGCATAAATGTTTTTAAAATTCCATTTTCAATAATTGTCACATCTTCTGACTTCGTGCCCTCATCATCAACATATACAGGTACAGGACAAATTTTTCCATTACAAGTATTTGCATAATCAATCAATGTTACTAAATCGCTTGCAACTTTCTGATTAACAAAATCTCCTGCAATTGATCCCCCCATGACTAAATCGGCCTCAGTTGTATGGCCTATGGCTTCATGGGCTAAAATACCTGCCAAATCTGCATCAAGGATTACATCCTTATATCCAGCATTAGCATGCACTCCATTAGCCTTTTGTTTTAATTTTTCAACTAAATCATCAATTTCCAAAAAATAATTTGACGGTTCCAAAAATTTATCTTCTAATTGACCAAGCCCTCCCCATGGGTTCCCAATACTAATCGGAGCTCCATCTTTTTCTATTGATAGCATGGCATATAACAATGCCCTTGGTATCATGGAATATGATTCTGAACCATCTGAAGTAAACAGTGATTTTTCCATGTCAAGTTCGCCCATGACCAAATTTCTCGAAAGAAGTTCAGGATATTTTTTTTCAATATACCCATCTATTTCTTTTACAAAATCTAACCAATGTTTCTGTTGTTGACGATTCTTAGTAGTAGTAAAATTCATTTCATGGCTAGACTGTGTTTCAGGTAAATAAAAACCACATCGACTAGTATCTTTCTTGTTCATAAACTGTACATTTTCAGTAGATGAATTAATTACACTGTTGATATTTTCATCATCAATGTTTGGACTAGAAGAAAAACCCCAATTACCATCTTTGTACACTCTCGCTGATACACCACTTGTTTTTGCAGATATATTTCCAGTCACGTCACCATTAGTTAAATTCAATCTATTATTTCTATTTTCTTGTACTCTTAATTCTGTATAATCAGAAAATTTGTTTTTATATTTATTTAAATTATCATATTTCATAAAAAATCCTTTATAAAGTTAGTTCAAATGATTTAAGAAGAATTCCAGGACAAGATACACCACCAAATTCCCTTCCACCATAAGTTTCAATGCTAGGAATAAGTTGAGATTTATTTGTTACTGATTCTAAATTTTCACCAAAAAAATTATATATGCTATCATCAAATCTCATATTTTCTATTGGAGCAATTATCTCACCATTTTCTACCCAAAAACAGGCATATCTAGTCATTCCAGTTATTCGACCACCCATCCTATCACTCCAGTTCAAATAATGAAGATTTGATAAATAAATACCCGTACCTAAATTATCAATGATTTCATTCTCATTTAAATTACCTGGGGCTAAAACTGGAGAACGCAAGCTCTCACCATCTCCAGCAAAATTAGAATCTAATCCATACTCTTTAGCTGTTCTACTACTTATTAAAGTATTTTTTAAATTTCCAGATAAGATAAGATCCAATTTTTCTGGAGCTAATTCACCATTGCCATTAAAGCGTGGTACTAAACCTGTTGTAAAGTCTTCACTTAATGAAAAACATGGAGAAAGTTTAACATTATTTTTCCTCATTTTTGATAATGAGCTGTTGCCTTGCTGTATGGAAGCTTCTCCAACCCCTCCCCAGGAAAACATATGAATAATATCTGCTACACCTGCAGGAGCGATGTATGTTCTATACGAACCAGGTACAAGTTTTTTTGGTATTTTTTTCATCATTTCTAATTTTAAAATGGAATCTGCCATAAATTTTTCATACCCTTCTTGCTCCCAATTACTGCCAGCATATGTTGCCTTAACCATTTTCTCATCTTTAGTAATTAAAGAGTAATCTAAAGAAAATGTATCAGTTGAAAACCAATGTGTTTGTCCAACAGAGTTTGCGTTCCCTGAAAAAATTCTACCAGAAGACCAAATGCCCGCCAAATCTACCTTTTTCATTGCAGGACAAAGTGCAGATATCACTTCTTCTTCTGGCAATAAATTCCCCTCATTATTTTCCCTACTAGAACCTACATTTTTTGGAATTACAATAAATGGGTCTTTTGGCAAATCAATAATTTCAGTTCTTAATCTCTTCAATTCTTCCAATGCAAATTTCTCATTTGAAGCCCAATTATCAGTCAAAGTAAAACTCCCACTGCAAGTTTTTCCACCCTTAATTAAATTCATATATAAAGAAGCATCTTCAACAATTCCAGATTGTCTTACTTTTGATTGATTAAATCTAATGAATTGACTATGCTCTCCATTAATACTAATCTTCAAATATTCATCAACTAGTCAAACTCCTTTTTCAGCAACGTATCAACAGCGTTGTTCAGATTAAAAGGAA
>CAZQYT010000092.1:0-5879 GCA_964597475.1 uncultured bacterium
TTAATATTCAAGATATTATTATTACTATAAATATAGTTTTAATTAATGGATATAACTATCTAGCTGATATTAATTCAGATAATGAAGTTAATATTCAAGATATTATACTATTAGTTAATAGCATTTTAAGCAGATAAACACATTTTTTCAATTTTTCCTTTTTAACCATGCGTATATCAAACAGTTTCATCTAAACTTTAACTCCATTAAGGCTATACAAGGGGGTGTTAGTTTCATATAAAAAGGTTGGCATTCATTCTTAAATATTTTTTAAAAAAAAATCGTAAGTTTACATATCTAATCAAGGTCTAATATGAAATATATTACAAAAGAAATAAAAGGAACTCTAATTGCACTATTCATAATCATTGCTTCTCAGTTTAAAAATTTATATGATATTCATATAAGAAATGAAAATTTTATAATGATACTTACAACAGGCATCATTTTAGGGGGATTAATTCAACAAATTTTTTATTTTTTAAAAAAGAAAGGACTTCCTAAATGAAGAAAATATTGAATAAATGGCTGATGCCAGTATGTTTATTAGGTATAGTTCTTACTCAATTAATTGAATATTACTTGCAAAAAGAAATTAATACTGCATTCTTAGTTATAGTGATCGCATTATTACCTACAACATTAAAAGGTTTAGATTATCAAATATCTAAAAAAATAGAATGGATATTTACCACATTAGCTGTTTTGCTATTGGTATATACCCTTTGGTATACAATGTAACCCTTATGAAGAAATTACTACCCCCTCTATTATTAGTTTTGCTTATTTCATCGTTGTTTGGTGATCAAATTAGATTTAATGGTTCAATAATACCATATACAAAATCTAATGTGAAGTATTTGGGTATTAAGGATAATAAGATTTATTATTTTGATTATAATAATGAGAAGAAATATGATGATTGTTTAAAAGTGAAATGGATTAAAAATGATGCAGGTTCTTTTATTATATTTGATTGCACTATTAATTCATATGTCTCAACCATATTAGAGGAAAATAATAATAATTCTTTAATTATGGTAGATCAAGATAGATATAAATTGAAAGCTGAACTTATTGGAGATTATGGATTACGTGAATCCATTTATCTGAGGGACTCTGATAGCATGTTTGTAAACCATGCTTTTAAGCATGGTCTTTACGATTATAAATCAGTACAAAAGAGGAAGAAAAAGTGGTTTAGAAATGGATATTACTCCATAGGTATTTCTATTGCTTCTCACTTAATCAGAAATATACTGTATGATAAATATTTAGATGCGAATAATCAAGATGATGCTCTTAAATATCATAATCAAATGCAAATGTTTGATTTAATGAGAGATGCATCTGCTTTAATGTCTTGTGGTGCATTTGGTATGGGATTATATCAGCATAGTATTGAAAAATCCTTAAAAGAGAAATTAGATTTGGATTAATAGAGTTATTGTTTTAATCATATCTAAGTAAAGGCTGAATAATGAAAAAATTATATAAAAAATGGGCTGTACTTGTATTTCTATTGTTATTTATAATGTTTGGATTGATAAATTATTATTTGGATGATGGAGATTTGCTTATAATACCAATTGTTGTAATTGGGTTATTACCTGGAGCTTTAAGATCTTTAGGATATGAAATATCTAGAAAATTTGAAATTATGGCAAGTGTTTTATCTCTAATAGGATTGATATGGGTTATTATCATTACATTTTTTTAATTCAATGAAGGAAATTAAATGAAATCAGTAGAAGATTGGTTAAATGAATATGCTGAAAGTCATCAAAACCCTATTAATGTCATGATTCATTGGCTATGCGTTCCACTTATAATGTTAAGCATAATTGGATTATTGGCAACCATTCAATTTAATATGATGATATTCCCTAGTTTTTCTCAATTTCACCATGCCGGTACCTTATTGATTATATGTGGTTGCATATATTATCTATTTCTTTCGAGATCATTACTTTTAGGGATGCTCCCAATAAGCTTGTCAATGTTAATGATTGTAGATTGGTTGTCTAAATTTGAATATCCTGTTTGGAAAATTTCTTTAATTATATTTATTGTCTCATGGGCAGGTCAATTTTATGGTCATAAAATAGAAGGTAAAAAGCCTTCTTTTTTTAAAGACATTCAATTTTTACTTATTGGCCCACTTTGGTTATTAAGTAAGTTTTATCGTAAAGTTGGTATTTCTTATTAATCATTATCAATTTAGATTTTAGTTCTTTTGGTAGACATACTAATAATTTCATGTATTCTTTATTTCATTTGCATTTTAATTTTACATGTAAAAAATCCAGAATTACGATGGTCTTGGAATGATTCTCTTTATGAAAAAATATCCTTTCCTTTAGGCTTCATGTGGGGTACGGCAACTGCAGCACATCAGGTTGAGGGAAATTGTCATAATAATTGGAGTGAATTTGAAAAAGGTTTCAAGGATGAAGGGCAGCCCAATATTAAAAATGGTCAAAAATCAGGTAACGCCTGTGATCATTGGAATTTATATCCTGAAGACATTTCTTTAATTAAAAAACTTGGTGTAAATCATTATCGATTTTCTGTTGAATGGAGTAAAATAGAGCCTGAACAAGGACAATTTGATGAGAAAGTATTAAATCATTATTCTAAAATGATCAAATTATTATTAAAGAATGACATTGTGCCTGTCTTAACTCTTCACCATTTTACTCATCCAATTTGGTTTGATGAATTAGGGGCTTTTGAAAAAGATGAAAACATTGATATTTTCGTATTGTATTGTAAAAGAGTTTTTGAAGAATATTCTGATTTAGTTAAATATTGGTGTACAATTAATGAGCCAGGAGTTGTTGCCGTGCAAGGTTATTTTAGCGGAATGTTTCCTCCGGGGAAACAGATCCCTCAAATGGCAGGTAAAGTTTTGAAAAATTTATTAGTTTCTCATGTGAAAGTTTATGAGGCTTTAAAGGGAATGGAAAATGGCAAAAATGTTGAAATTGGGCTTGTTAAAAACATTAATCAGTTTGACCCATGGAGAAGATGGCATATGTTAGATTGGCTGATATCTTATTATTCAAATTCCTTTTATAATGATTCTACCATTAAATTTTTCAAAACAGGAAAATTTAAGGTAAAAATACCTGGATTAGTTAATGTTGCCCATGAAGAAAAAACAGCAAAAACATCATTGGATTTTTTTGGTTTAAATTATTATTCACATAATCATTTGAAGTTTAAGTTTTCATTAAATGAACCATTTTCATTGAAATATCATTCAGATGATGTTCTGACAGATATGCCGTATGTCATTTATGGTGAAGGAATGTATAGAGCCATTCAATTGGTTTCTAATTTAAATGTGCCCATAATAATTACTGAAAATGGCATTGCTGATAAAAAGGATGATAGACGTTCTTTATATGTTAAAAAATATTTATTTGCAATTTTTAAGGCAATTAAAGATGGTTATGATGTTAAGGGGTATTTTTATTGGAGTTTGATGGATAATTTCGAATGGGCTTTTGGGTATGACATGAAATTTGGTCTATATCATGTTGACCATGATACACAAGAAAGAAAATTACGTAAGGGGGCCGATGCTTTCATTGAAATAATTAAAAAAAGTGTTTAAATAATGAAGATTAATAAAAAAATAAAAGATATTGTTAATTGGATTGAGGTGGGTGACCTTTGGAGTAATTTGAACAGTAGTAAATTAACATTCATTGATTTATTTTCAGGCGCAGGTGGAATGTCAAAAGGCTTTGAAATGGCAGGGTTTGACGGCATATGTGGACTGGATCATTTTGATTCAGCTGTCGCTACTTATGAAAGAAATTTCAATCATCCTATTTTTAATGGTGATATTACAAAGAAAAAAGTAAAAAGAGATTTCATTAAATTAGTTAATGAGCAATTATTAGGAAGGAAATTAAATGTAATTTCCGGAGGTTTTCCATGCCAAGGTTTTAGCATGTCTGGTCATCGTATTGTTGCTGACCCTAGAAACAGTCTTTATCTTGACATGTTAGATATTGTGAATATTTTAAAACCAGATTTTGTTGTTTTGGAAAATGTCGTAGGATTGCGTTCAATGCTAAAGGGGGGTATTGAGCGTAAAATCATTGAAGATTATGTTTCATCTGGATATGAAATTAATGTAACTACGTTGCATGCTGCAGATTATGGCGTACCTCAAAAAAGAAAACGTGTCATATTCATTGCTAATAAGATTGGTGTAATGAATTATCATCCAAAACCAATGTTTAATGAAAGAAATTTTAAAACAATACAGCAAGCAATTGAAGATTTAATGAATTTAGATGATGATCCAGAATTTAATCATGTAAAAACTAAACATTCATCAGCCATGGTGGATAGAATCCATGGCGTCCCGGAAGGGGAAAGTTTGTATTCAAATTATTCTGATAGTTGGAGGAAATCTCCATGGAATGAGCCTTCATGTACGATAAAAGAAAATCATGGCGGTGTTAATTTGCATCCTAAAATTCCAAGAGCATTAACTCCCAGAGAAATGGCTAGGCTGCAAACATTTCCAGATGATTTTATTTTTGAAGGAAAAAAGTCTAAACAATTAATACAAATAGGGAATGCTGTTCCCCCTTTAATGGCAAAAGCCATAGGCTTGGCCATTCAAAAGTCATATGAGATGATCAGTGTTTGAAACAGCCTCGATTACTAGTAAACGTTTAAGTGCTGTAAGGTCTAATTCAACTAAGCCTGAAATGTTTGTAAGAAAATATTTACATGGAAAAGGTTTCAGATACTCATTGAACAATAAAAAATTGCCTGGTAAGCCAGATATTGTTTTAAATAAACATAACGTGGTTATTTTTGTGCACGGATGTTATTGGCATAGACATGAAGGTTGCATCAATGCGTCAATGCCAAAGAAAAACAAGAAGTTTTGGAATGATAAATTTGAAACAAACGTTAAACGTGATAGAAAGGTCCATGATGAATTAGTGGTCATGGGTTGGAAGGTTTTTGTTTTATGGGAATGTGAGTTAAATTATGATCTCATAGACTCAATGATAAGTGAGTTTAACCATCGATAATAGGTACTTATGTTAATATGAATTTTTTTGAACTGGCAAATAAACGTCGTTCAGTAAGGAAATTTACTGACGAACCCATTCCTGAAGAGGTGATGAGAAAAACACTTGATGTATCATTATTGGCAGCAAATTCTTCCAATTTACAGCCTTGGGAATTTTATTGGGTAAGAAGTAAGGTAAAGAAAGATCAATTGGTAGAGGCTTGTTTTTCGCAAAGTGCTGCTAGAACAGCGCAGGAGCTTGTTGTTGCAGTATCTCGCATAGATACATGGAAAAGAAATAGGGATCTTGTTATTGCAGATTATGAAAAAAAAGAAAAATTCCCACAATTAGTTAAAAAATATTATTATAAAATTGTTCCATTGGCTTATGCACATGATAGATTTGGCGTTCTTGGATTATTAAAAAAGATTTTATCATTGTTTTTAGCTGTTATTGGTATTTTTAAACCGATGCCTAGAGGGCCAATATTCAGGAGTGATTTATTTGAAATTGTTACAAAAACTACTGCTCTTGCATGTCAAAATTTCATGATGGCTTTGGTAGAGCTAGGGTATGATTCTTGTCCAATGGAAGGTTTTGATGAAAGAAGAGTTAAAAAAATATTGAATTTAGGTAAAAATACACATATCGTAATGGTTTTAGGGGTAGGTAAGTCTAATCCTGATGGAATTTATGGAAAAAGATTTAGGATTGCCAATGAATTTGTAATTAAGGAAATATGATGTCATGATGGAATTTATTTTTATTTTCTTTGGTTTTATGATAGGTTGTGGAGTTTCTTATTTTTATAAAAATAAGAAATTTTCT
>CAZQYT010000093.1:0-5869 GCA_964597475.1 uncultured bacterium
TTTAGGTGGCACAATGTATGATTTAGGTGATCTAAACATGGATGGAATCATTAATATATTAGATGTTGTGACAATGGTAAGTTTTGTGCTTGATAATGTTCAACATGAATTAGCAGATTTAAATGATGATGGAATAGTTAATATTTTAGATATAATTATTCTTGTTAATATAATTTTAGGAAATTAATCTTATGAGAAATAAAATAATTTTATTTTTGTTATTAACGATGTTATTTGCAAAAGAAACATATAAACAAGTTCGTATTTATTATCAAAGTCCTGAAGATTTACATCTTTTATTAGAATCTGGAATTGACATTGATCATTCTCATGGTGAAAAAAATGAATGGATTGAATTTGTCATTTCTGAAAGTAAAATCTTAAAATTAAATTCTCTTAGTTTAAAATATGAAATAATTCATGATGATTTAGAAACATTTTATGTTTCTCGTTTAGATAATGATTATGAATCAAGAGATTTTGAATTAGGTTCAATGGGGGGGTATTATACTTTTGATGAAATTGAAGAGCAATTAGATAAAATCCATGAAAGTCATCCTGATCTTGTTACACAAAAAGTTTCTTTAGGTCAAACTTTAGAAGGAAGAGATATTTGGATGATTAAAATTAGTGACAATCCTAATTTAGATGAAGATGAACCAGAGATGTTATATACAGGCTTACATCATGCGCGTGAGCCAATGAGCTATATGAATTTATTTTATTTTATGAATTGGCTTACTGAAAATTATGGGATTGATGAGGAAGCAACAGCATTAGTTGATAATAGGGAATTGTATTTCTTACCTGCAATTAATCCAGATGGGTTAGTATATAATCAGCAAATTGCACCTAATGGAGGAGGGATGCAGAGAAAAAATATGAAAGAAAGTTGTTTTAGCTCTCCTGATGGCGTGGATTTAAATAGAAATTATAGTTTTATGTGGGGTTATGATAATTCAGGTTCTAGTTCAGATGGATGTAGTGAAACTTATCGTGGTTCTAGCCCTTTTTCTGAACCTGAGACTCAAATTGTAAAAGAATTTGTAGAAATGCATGATTTTCCAATTGCGTTAAATTATCATAGCTACAGCAACTTATTGATTTATCCATTTGGTTATGATCCAAGCATACCAGTTCCTCAAAATGATTTAGACATATTCATAGAATATGGTGAAATAATGACGCAATATAATAATTATTTATTAGGTACTGGAATTGAAACTGTTGGATATACAGTGAATGGTGAAGCATGCGATTGGATGTATGGTGAACATGGTATTTTTGCATATACACCTGAAATTGGAAATTTTGATGATGGTTTTTGGCCTGCTACCATTAGAATCATTCCTTTAGCTGAAGAAAATTTATTTCCAAATAAATTTGTTGCTTGGGCTGTAGGAGCATATTATTCCATTGATTTTTCCATAGAAGAGGGACCATATGTTTCAGGTGATACATATGGTACTAACTTATCTATTTTTAATCAGGGCCTTGGAGATTCAAATGGTAATTTATCTTTACTTGTTGAATCGTATGATGATTATTTATTTTTTGAAACGGAATTTGTTGAAGTAGGAAATTTAGAATCTAGAATGAGTATAGATCTTGGAGATATATTAACATTTCAGGTTTTACCAACAGCTCCTAATGGTGCTCTTACAGATTTTATAATTCATGTTTTTGATGAAGATGAATATAAGTATTCTAATACAATTGAAATAATAATTGGTGAACCTGAATCTTTATTTTCTTATGATTTTGAAGAAAATAATGGCTGGACCATAGGTGCTAGTGATGATGATGCTACTGCAGGGATTTGGGAATTAGGAATACCAGCAGCAACGTTTTTTGATGGGAATCAAGCTCAATCTGGAGAAGATATATCTGAAGAAGGAGAGAAATGTTTTTTGACTGGCGCATCTACAAATCCAGGTAGTGTTGGCTTTGATGATGTTGATGGAGGAAAAACAACATTATTTTCAATAGTTTTTGATTTGAGTGACCATGGAGAGGCATTAGTTTCTTATTGGCGTTGGTATACTAATGATGTAGGGGATAATCCTGGAACTGATTTTTGGAAAGTAGATGTTAGTTCTGATGGAGGAATGACTTGGAATAATTTAGAAAATACTAATGAATCTCAAGATCAATGGATACAAAAACAATATTTATTATCAAACTTTGTTGAAGAGTTTTCAGAAACTATTAGATTTCGTTTTATTGCTGAAGATATATTGAATGCTGGAGATTCTGGATCTGGAGGCTCAATAATTGAAGCCGCTGTAGATGAATTTAGTATTTCAATATTTGACAATGAGGATTCTACATTACAAGGGGACATAAATGGTGATGGTGGCTTAAATGTTTTAGATGTAGTTGCTCTTGTAAACCTTGTATTATCAGCTGATTGTCCTGAAGTAGCAGACATTAATTTTGATGGCGGTTGCAATGTCCTTGATGTAGTTTCATTGGTTAATTTTATTTTAAATGGATAAAATAAAAAAAATCATAATTTCAGCTATTGGTTCTGATCAACCAGGTATTGTTTCTACGCTATCTGGTATAATAAATAGTCATGGGGGAAATATTGAAGAAAGTAGAATGACTATTTTAGGAGCAGATTTTGTTGTCATTATGTTAATAAGCGTAGATGTTAGCTGGGAAGAGTCTTTATTAGTTTCCCTAGAGTCTGTTAAAGAGCTTTCCATATCAATAAAAGAGACTTCATCAAAAAAAATAATTAAAGAAGATTTTTTTAATATTGAATTAAATGGTGCTGATAATGAAGGAATAGTGAATGTATTATCAAATTATTTAGTTGAAAATTCGATGAATATTCAAGATATGGATACTAATATTTCTAATGCCCCTATTACGGGAACTCCATTATTTAATCTCAGAGCTATAATTGAAAAAACAAAAAATATTAATTTAATGAAAATAGAGAGAGATTTGAATTCATTAGGGGATAAGCTAGGTATTGAGATTAAAGTTTTAGATTAATCTTGAACTAATAATATGAATTAGAACTGAAAATCCCTCCGTTTATCGATGGGGTAGTAATTTCTTCATTTACTTATTTACTATCTCTTAATTCTTCAAAAAAATCTATAAAAGAACTATCAAACCCTGTTTTATATTTTTCCCAAGCTTGTATTGAATACGGTCTTCTATAAAATTCTAAATCAATTCTATCAAAGGCTTTAGTTGAAAGAATACCATCTAATTTTTGCAAATATATATTCTCAACTCTTCGACAGCCTGTTAAAACTATAAAATCAAGTCTTATTTGATCAGTAGCATTTAATTCATTCCTCAAGCTATCTTTTACCATCAATTTTGAAATTAATTCTGACAACTTTTCATCACTAGCAATTGTCATATATAATTGATTTACTTGTTCTGAGACTGATTGATATGTGGAACTTTTTACTTGTAAACTATTTTGTCTAATTTCAATTCCCACAAAAATAAGAGAACCAATAATTGCTAATATGCCTAATATTTCAATAGTCTCTTTTTTCTTCATTTAAATCTCCTATGAATTTGATGAACCACATAATTTACAAAATTATTTTACAATGGGTGTTAGCCTTTTTACATGCAACTACACCCCCTTGAATTGCCTTCATGGGGTTCAAATTAAGTTACAATCCATAAGACTATATACTGACTATTGCATGCTAAAAACGGGCTATTTTGGCACTTTCAAGGATTTCTACTAGAAACAAAAAAATCCCTCCGTTTGTCGAAGGGATTTGATGTGGGCGGTGCAGGACTCGAACCTGCGACCGCCTGGGTGTAAACCAGGAACTCTGAACCAACTGAGTTAACCGCCCATTAGTTTTTATCTATTTCCTGAGGAGATTTTATGTTTTCCTTAAGATTCATACTTGTTTTACTATTAATTCCTAGTGCAATGTTTAATACTTCTTTGACATTTTTTGTAAAAGTAATTTTTAAATCTTTAAGAACCGTGCTTGGTATTTCTTCTATGTCCTTTTTATTGAGTTCTGGTGCAATGATATGATTTAAACCAGATCTATGTGCAGCTGTTGCTTTTTCTTTTAAGCCACCAATTGGCAGAACATTTCCTCGAAGAGATATTTCTCCAGTCATACCTAATTTATTTTTAATGGGTGTATTAGTTAATAGAGAAACCATGGCTGTAACCATGGCAACTCCTGCTGAAGGGCCATCTTTAGGAATTGCTCCTGCTGGTACATGGATATGTAAATCAAATTTTTTATAAAAATCTTGTTCAATACCCATTGATTTAGAATTAGATCTAACATATGAAAAAGCTGCTTGAGCAGATTCTTTCATTACATCACCTAGTTTTCCAGTTAATTTCAAGGCACCTTTTCCAGGCATTTTGGAAGCTTCAATAAATAAAATATCTCCACCAAATGCAGTCCAAGCTAATCCTATGACAACCCCTGGTTGGCTTGTTCGTTCTGCTACTTCTGAATGAAATTTGATTGGGCCTAAATAATCATAAATTTTTTCTTTTGTTATTGTTACTTTTTTTGTTTTTTTAGAAGAAATATCACGGGCAACTTTTCTACATACATTTGCTAATTGTCTTTCTAAATTCCTGACTCCGGCTTCTCTAGTATAAGATTCTACGAGTAAACAGATTGCATCATCTTCAAATTTTATTTCAGTTTTACGTAAACCATGTTCTTTGATTTGTTTTGGAATGAGATGTTTTTTTGATATTTGCAATTTTTCATCTATTATATATCCGGAAAATTCTAGTATTTCCATTCTATCTCTTAATGGTCCTGGTATTTTATCAACTCTATTTGCAGTTGTCAAAAACATGACATTAGATAGATCGAAGTCAACTTCTAAATAATGATCATTAAAAGAAAAATTTTGTTCAGGATCTAAAACTTCAAGAAGGGCGCTAGAAGGATCTCCTCTAAAATCCATGCCTAATTTATCAATTTCATCAAGTATGAAAATAGGATTGTTAGTGCCAGCTTTTTTCATGCTTGCAATTATCCTACCGGGTAGTGCCCCAATGTATGTTCTTCTATGGCCTCTTATTTCTGCTTCATCTCTTACACCTCCAAGAGAGATTCGTACAAATTTACGGTTCATTGCTCTTGCTATGGATTTTCCTATGGATGTTTTTCCTGTTCCAGGAGGTCCCCCAAAACATAAAATGGGGCTTTTCATTCTTTCACCTTTTTTAGCTCTTGTTTTTTTTAGATTTCTAACAGCTAAATGCTCTATGATTCGTTCTTTTATTTTATCTAACCCAAAATGATCTTCATCAAGCACTGTTTGTGCATGCGTAATATTTTCATTATCTTTTGATTCTTTTGACCAAGGAAGATCAACAAGCCAATCTAAATATGTGCGAGATACAGTGTACTCTGGAGATTGAGCAGGAATTTTTTGCATTCGTTTTAATTCTTTTTTGGCTACTTCTTCAACTTTTTTTGGCATTGAAGCTTCTTTTATTTTTTCATCTAACTCATCTAATTCTACTCCACCACCATCTTCACCTAATTCTTTTTGAATGGCTTTCATTTGCTCTCTTAAGAAGTACTCTCTTTGAGATTTAGATATTTCATCTTGAACATCAGATTGTATTTTTTCACCGAGTTCAATTCGATGTATTTCTCTATTAATAATTATCGTAGCTTTTTCTAAGCGTTTTTTTATGTCCATTTCTTCTAAAATTTCTTGTTTTTCTTTAGTAGAAATATTCATTAAAGCAATTGTTTTATCTGCTAGTTTTGCAGGATTTTGGATATTGCTTATAGCTTGATATTGTTCTTCACTTAAATATGGTGCTATTTCAATTAATTTTTTAAATATTTCTTGAAGATTAAGGGAAATTTTTTCTAGA
>CAZQYT010000094.1:0-5868 GCA_964597475.1 uncultured bacterium
TTGCTGATGAATATTTAAAAGGTCGTACGCCAAATCCTTGTGTCAGATGTAATTCATTTGTAAAATGGGATACATTCATTGAACAGGCAGATCATTTAGGAGCAAAATACATTGCCACGGGACACTATGCTAACATCCTTGAAAAAAATGGCTCTTTCTATTTAAAAAAAGGGGCAGATCCATTAAAGGATCAATCCTATGTGCTTTGGGGAATACCTGCAGAAACCTTATCTAGAACATTATTTCCTTTGGGAAAATATACAAAGAAAGAAGTGCGTGAAATAGCAATAGAGCACGAATTAGAAACAGCAAATACACCTGAAAGCATGGAAATCTGCTTTGTTGCAGATAATAATTATAAACGTTTTTTAAAAGATTATGTGCCTGAAAAAATGAACCGTGTAGGGAAAGGGAAAATCAAAAATGAATCAGGTAGTACCTTAGGCGATCATGATGGATATCCCAATTACACCATAGGCCAAAGAAAAGGCATAGGCATTTCTAGCCCTAAACCGCTTTATGTAAACAATATTAATCCCAAAACCAATGAAGTAATTGTTGGTGAAAAAGAATCTTTATTTGAAAAATCGTGTAAAATTTCACAAGTGAATTGGTTAGTTGAAAAAAAACAGATCAAATCTGAAATACAAGCTCAAATCAGATATAATAGTCCTCTAGTTCCTGCTAAAATCATCAATGATAAAGAAAATTATGAAATTCATTTCAAATCACCTCAAATGGCAATAACACCAGGACAATCTGTTGTATTTTATCTCGACGACATGGTTTTAGGAGGAGGAATCATTGAAAGGGAAATTAAAGACAATGAAAAATGAACTAGCTACGATTATTTTGGCCGCAGGAAAAGGCACTAGAATGAATTCTAAAATGCCTAAAGTCTTACATGAAGTAGGTGGAAAACCAATGCTTATCCATGTAATTGAAAAATCTAAAATCATTGGATCAAAAAAAATCATTTCAGTATTAGGTTACAAGCATGAAATGGTAAAAAATACAATCTCTAAACAAAATATTGATTTTACATTACAATTAGAACAACTTGGAACAGCCCATGCCGTCATGCAATGCACTGAAAGCCTTAAAGACTTTCACGGCAATGTCCTCATTCTTTATGGAGACGTACCCATGATTACAGTAAATACATTATCAAATCTCATATCATTCCATGAACAGGAAAATTCATCATGTACCATTTTGACAACGGACTTACCCAATCCAACAGGATACGGAAGAATCATAAGAAGTGATAATAACTCCTTATTAAAGATAATTGAAGAAAAAGATGCAACTGATGAAGAAAGAAAAGTTAAAGAAGTAAATAGTGGATTTTATGTGTTTCAATCCAATGTTCTTTTTAGATTACTTCCAAAAGTTGGAAATAACAACAAACAAAATGAATATTATTTACCAGATGTAATAAACCTCATAATTGCAGAAAATGGAAAAGTTGCTATTGATAAAATCTCTAATTATGTCGAAATTCAAGGCGTAAATAATTTAGAACAATTACATGATGTAAATGAATTATATGAAAAAACTTGTTAATTACTTATCATTAATTTCACTGTTTATCATGCTTGATTTCATCGAGGCACAAGGTGAAACATCAAATAAAACCATTTTAATGCAAGAAAATTTGACTAAGGATTTTGGACCACCAATCCTAAAGCCTAACAATTTTTCAATGAATCAAAGTTTTAGTTTATCAACATCATTTAGTAACAATGCAACCCAAACCATAGGTGTTTTTTCAAATTTCACCAATCATGAATTATCTGAAAAATTAAACTTTAAAACTGGTTTTCATCTTATTCAAAATAAAAACCATTCAACCCTTCCCCATGGCCATGAAATGGGTTTTGGCTATGACATAGGCTTAGAATATAAAATCACTCCAAATTCATTATTTAGTCTACAAATATCAAATTACAATAATAGATTAAAACATCAGCATATCAATCCACTCATAGATGTTCCGTAAAAAGAAAAAAATCCAAAGAAGACAAATAAAGAAAAAAAGTTCCATTGGCAATAATATTATGGTTAGCATTTTGGCTTTTATCATTATGGGCTTCATTGTTTCAGGAATTGACAGATTATTTTTCAATGATGGATTGAAGATGGAATCACCAGATTTAAGTAAACTTCTTACTAAAACCAAATATGAAAAAAAAACAGGTCATAAAATAGAGATAGAAATTTGGAATGGTTGTGGAATACCAAAACTTGCAGACATGTATAGCGATTTTTTACGATCTGAAGGAATAGATGTCATAGAATCAAAAAATGCAGATAATTTCAATTATAAGGAAAGTAAAATTTTACACCATAGAGGTGAACTAAAAAGAGCGCTAGCGCTAGCAGATATCATGGTAATTGATGAAAAAAATATCATGGAGGATAAAAATGATAATCTATTTCTTGATCTTACCTTGATAATTGGAGAAGATTATAGTGAATTAAAATCTTATCGCAATGCAATGATGCATAAACAGCCATTTTAATTTCATATATTTAATTATTTATTAAAAAAACATGAATAATACACTTACAATCAAACACGCAAAACAAATTTCAGAATTAATGCTTGAAAAAAAAGCTCTTGACATAAAAATAATTGATGTACGTAAGATTACTACTCTAACAGATTTTTTTATCATTTGCACATCTGAATCTCAACCCCAAACTAGAGCCATTACTGAACATGTTAAACAAAAAATGAAAGAAAAAAAATTTAATGTATGGCATGTTGAAGGTTTTGAACATTTAGACTGGGTGCTTATGGACTATGTCAATATTGTTGTACATATTTTTAATGCTGAAACAAGAGAATACTATGACCTTGAAAGATTATGGGCAGATGGAAAAATAACCTTAATAAGTGATGAAGAATGAAAGAAAAACTATCATCCGCAATTGAAACAGTACTCTCTAATTTAAATTATCCTGTAATTTCAGTAATAATCCAATTACCAAAAAATACTGCGCATGGAGACTTCTCTACAAACCTTGCCATGCAATTAGCAAGTAAGCTAAATCAACAACCAATGGAAATTGCAAAAATAATTTCGACAAAACTTGAAAAAGATTTTCCTGAGCTAATACAATCAACTTCCATTGCAGGTCCAGGCTTCATTAACATCCATGTTCAAAAAACACAAATCATATCACAACTTCACACAATCATGAATGAAGAAGATAGCTTTGGAAAATCTCTTAAATTCAAAGGAAAAAAAGCTCTTGTTGAGTTTGTAAGTGCAAATCCAACTGGACCATTAACTGTGGGGCATGGACGTGGAGCAATGCTTGGAGATGTAATTAGTAACATTTTATCTTGGAATGGCTATGATGTAGAACGTGAGTATTATTATAATAATGCTGGTAAGCAAATGGAACGCTTAGGTAAATCCATACAAGCACGTTATTTAGAAATGTTAGGTGAAAATAATACTTTTCCTGAAGAAGGCTATGAAGGTGAATATATCATTGACATTGCAGGTGAACTTGTTAATACTGATAACGACAAACATAAAAATGCATCCGACTTATCAATTTTTATTAAAATTGCAGAAAATCGTATTTTCAAAGAAATTAAAAAAACTCTTTCAAAATTAAAGTTAACATTTGATAATTATTTCAATGAACAATCCCTCTATGATTCAGGAGCAATTGAAAATGTCATTAACATTCTAAAAAATAAAAATCTTATTTATGAAAAAGATGGTGCAACATGGTTTAAAGCAACCAAAGCAGGAAGAGAGCAAGATAGAGTCATGATAAAATCATCCGGTGAGCCTACATACAGACTACCCGACATTGCTTATCATCAAGATAAAATTGAACGTTGATATGATCTCATCATTGACATACTTGGTGCAGATCACATGTATGCCTACCCTGATGTCATCGCTGCAATTGAACAAATGAACTATTCTTCTAAAAACATTAAAGTCTTAATCCATCAATTTGTCACATTAACTAAAAATGGTGAACCTGTCAAGATGTCTACTAGGAAAGCACAGTATGTAACTCTTGATGAATTGATTGAAGAAGTAGGGATAGATGTAACACGTTATTTTTTCCTCATGAGGGGCATGAACAGTCATTTAAATTTTGACATGGATTTAGCCAAAGATGAATCAGATGAAAACCCTGTTTTCTATCTTCAATATGCACATGCTCGATTATGTAACATCTTAAAACATGCAGAAAGCATGGGACATAAAATCAATAAAAATACAGATCTTTCTTTTCTTTCATTAGACTCAGAAATCATGTTAATTAAAAATAGCATGGAATTTCCACAAGTCATAAAAAATACACTCAATAATTTTGAGCCTCAAACAATTATAAACTATTTGCATGATTTAGCTAGTAAATTTCATAAATACTATGCAAATGAACGAGTTGTCACAGAAGACAAAAAAACTACTTCAGCTAGACTTATTCTAATTAATTGTATTAAAATGGTATTGAGAAATGGACTTACCATTTTGAACATTAATGCGCCAGAAAAAATGTAATGAGTGAACTTTTTTCATTTTTTATTTTTTCGTTTTCAACTATTTTCACATTGACAAATCCCATTGGCTTAACTCCTGTATATTTATCTTTGGTTACAGAATTTAGTCAAGAAGAAAAAGAAAAAATAGCTAAAAAAGGCGCAATGACAGCTTTTGTCATCCTTATTTTATTTTCTTTGTTAGGCAACATGATATTCACATTTTATGGAATCACGATTTCAGCTTTTAAGATTGCTGGTGGAATTTTATTTTTTAGAACTGGATTACAAATGCTAGAAGCAAGATTATCACGAAGTAGATCTACTCCAAAAGAAGAGGAAGAAGCCAGTATAAAAAATGAGATTGCATATACACCCATCGGCATGCCTTTGATTGCAGGACCTGGGGCCATAACTTCAGTAATGATTTTATCTTCAGACGCATCAGGCATTGAATTTAAGTTGATTTTATTTGGCTCAATCACCCTTGTCACTACATTAACATTTTTAATTTTTCAAGGAGGAAACTACCTTACAAATAGATTTGGCACAACGGGATTAAGAATAATTCAACGTATAATGGGGCTTATCTTAATGGTTATTTCGGTTCAATTTGTAATTGATGGAATAAAAATCATAATAATTGACTGGTTATTATTAATTCAATGACTATGATTAAACTAATAATTTTTATAAAAATTCATTTTTGTGATATATATCACGTATACTTTAACGACGAGAGTGCTAATTTTTCATTGTTGACGAGAAATTATTTTTTTATTGAGGATAAATTGTTTTAAAAAAAAATGTTAAAAAAACCGACAAAAGATGGCTTTTATAAACTAGTAAATCAAAGAACTGGTAAAATTAAAATTCTAAAACATTATAAAAATGAAACCATGCATGGAAAATTCATTTTTTATTGGGATAATGGACAAATTCATATAACTGGTCAATATGATAAAATGAAACGAATAGGAACATGGCGCACATTTGATCCAGATGGTAATTTGATTTTAGAAGAAAACTATGATTCCTTAGAAAAAAACATACAGAATATCCTCGAAATTTAAGAATATCTCCACTTAATCCACTTTTTTACAACCTTACTAAAACTCTTTCTCTTTTCAAACCACCAAAATTCAGACTTTAATGAAACTCTATTAGATAAATAGCTTTTTTGCATGCTAAATGCTCTCATACCTTCCTTTCCATGCATTTTTCCAATACCACTTAATCCAAAACCTCCAAAAGGCAAATCAGATATTCCATAATGCGTTAAAACATCATTAAAACATATGGATCCTACTTTCAATCGGTTAGCTATGAATTTCATGTCTTTTTTA
>CAZQYT010000095.1:0-4829 GCA_964597475.1 uncultured bacterium
ATCCAGGTATTACTGTTGAAGAGAAAAAAGGGATAGCATATATTTCTCCAAGTCAATCTGTTGAAATTATGGATTTGCCTGGTGCATATAGTTTACTTCCTGAGTCTATTGATGAAAACATTGTTGCAAAGCAAGTTTTTGATTGGATGCATAATACTAATACTCCAAAGGCTATTATTTCTGTTATAGATGCAACTAATCTAAGTAGAAATTTATATTTAACAACTCAGCTTATGGAGTTGAATATTCCCATTATTATAGTTCTTAATATGATGGATAGGGTAAAGCTTAGAAAACAAAAGATTGATTCAGAAGTTTTAAGGGAATTATTAGGAGTTGCTGCGGTTGTGCCTATGTCTGCTAGAAAAAAATGGGGAATTGAAGATTTAAAATCAGCAATAAACTCAATAGATCAAAAAAAGAATTTTATATCAGAGTTAAAATGGAAGATACCTGCGCAAATAAAAGAAAGTTTAAAGCCTGTTATACATTTTTTTAAAAATCATTGTGGCTATGATGAAAATCTTGCATTAGGCCAATCACTACGATCAATCACTAAGCAGTCTTCTTTAGAATATTATAAAAATATTAATATTTTTTCTGAACAAGATTTTATACAATTAAAAAATACCTGCAGAGATGTAGCTAGTGATATAAAAAAACATGGCGTGAATCCTAATATTTTAGAGGCAACTTTTCGTTATGATATGATAGATGCCTATCTAGAAAAAAATAAAAATATTATACAAGAAGATATACAGTTAATATCTAGAAGTGAAAGAATAGATAAGATTCTTACTAATCCATATTTTGGAATGGGCTTTTTTATTATTTTATTATATATTATTTTTCAATCTATTTTTACATTTGCAACGATCCCAATGGATTGGATTAATTCAACTATTGGTTCTTTTGGTAATTATTTAATTGAAGTATTACCGGAAGGTATATTACGTAATCTGTTGATCGATGGTATTATTGCAGGAGTAGGATCTGTATTAATATTTTTACCTCAAATACTTATATTAATGTTTTTTCTTTTACTATTAGAAGATTCGGGATATATGGCACGTGTTGCATTTATGATGGATAAAATTATGAATAAAGTGGGATTGCATGGGAAGTCTGTTCTTCCACTTATGAGTGGATATGCATGTGCTATACCAGGTATAATGTCTACCCGTACTATTGATAATTGGAAAGAGCGTTTAGTAACAATAATGGTATTACCTCTTATGAGTTGTGCTGCACGTTTACCTGTATATGCTTTAATGATAAGTGCATTTATTCCATCAAAACAGATTATGGGAATTTTTAATTTGCAAGGTATTGTAATGGTCTTTATGTATTTTTTAGGAACAGTTACAGCTATTTTGATTGCAGCAGTGATAAGTCTATTTATTAAAGAAAAAGGTAGTACTTCTTTTATTATGGAGCTTCCACCGTATAGAATCCCTTTGGTGCGATCTATATTTCATCAATTATTTATAAAAGGTAAACTTTTTATAATTGATGCAGGGAAAATTATTATGGCAATTTCTATTTTGCTTTGGTTTTTAGCATCATTTCCTTCTGTTGATTCAAATGGTAATCCTACAACTATACATGAAAGCTATGCAGGAAAAATTGGCCATGCTATTGAACCTATTATTGCACCCTTAGGTTTTGATTGGAAAATTGGAGTAGGCCTTATTACATCATTTGCTGCTCGTGAAGTTATGGTTAGCACTCTTGCTACGTTGTATAATGTAGAAGGTGAAGATGAAGTAATAGGTATAAAAGAAGCTTTACAAAATGATATTAACCCATCGACAGGTTCGCCTCGATATACACCACTTATAGCAATTTCTATTATGGTATTTTATGTATATGCTGCACAATGTATGGCTACGTTTGCAATTGTTAAGAGTGAAACGAATAGTTGGAAATGGTCTATGTATATGATCGTTTATATGACAAGTCTTGCTTATTTGGGCGCATTCACGGTATATCAGGGTGGGTTATTTTTTGGATATTCATAATGAGTTTTCAATTACTTATTTCCATATTTTTAGTTATTTTTTCTGTTTTTTATTGTATGAAAAGGATTGCAATGCAATTATATAAACGTAAGAGATGTTGTGACATAAATAAGCAAATGCGTTAATTATTTTATATGAAATTAGTTCAAATATCTGATTTTAAACTAGGTAGGTATATACAAGGTTTTTATTTATGTAAAGAAAAAAATTTGCGACATACTCGAAATGGTGATATGTTTATAGACATTATTTTATCGGATGCTACTGGCATAATATATGGGAAGTTGTGGAATTTAGTGGAAGATTTCCAAGATCGTTTTGATAAAGGAGATCCTGTTGCAGTAAAAGGGAAAATAACTAGTTTTAATGATAATTTGCAATTAACAGTTACCCAAATTAATAAAGCAACAGATAATCAATATAATAAATATGGTTTTTCTAAAAATATTTTAATTAAACAAATTAATGAATCTATAGATGACCTTTGGATGGATCTTTTTAAAATAATTAATTCTTTAGATCAACCATATCGACAAATCATTGTAGATATTTATAAAGAAAACGAAAAGAAAATAAAAAGCATATCTATATTAAGTGATAATGTAGAAGTTGTTCGAGGAAGTTTTTTAAAGAGCCTATATATGAAATCTAATATATTATTAAATATTTTAGAATATTATCCTAATATGGATAAAAATCTTGTTATTAGTGGTGTGCTTCTAAAAGATATTGGTAAGATAAAATGCGTGAATGATGATTTGCAATTTAGCTATACGGATGAAGGAATGTTGATTGGATATAAAAATTTAAGTATAGAAATATTACAAAAATCTATTAGAAAAGTAGATAATTTTCCTAAAAATATATTATTACAATTAGAGCATATAATTTTATATTCTATTATTAATAATATGAATAATAATAAGCCACAATTCCCAGAAGTTCTATTTGTGAAGCATATAAGTAAATTAGATATGGATATAAATAGTATGCTTAATCCTATAAAGGATATTTTTAAAAAATATTAATTTCAATTAAATTAGTGCAGTGTGGAATGTGAGTAGTTTCCTTAAATTAATATCGTTTATAACATTAAAGGATTTATATGAATAAATTGATTATATCTATTATTATTGTATTGGCAATTGTCTCAAGGTTAATTCCCCATCCACCTAATTTTACTCCAATTATTGCTATTGGACTATTTGGGAGTGCATATATTAAAAATCGATCGTTAGCCATTCTTATTCCAATTTCTGCTATGTTTATATCAGATATGTTTATTGGATATCATGTCACTATATATTGGGTGTATGGTAGCTTGTTAGCTATATCTATATTAGGTATGTTATTAATAAATAGGGTTAGTATAAAAAATTGCACAATTGCTACAATTAGCGGGTCATTATTTTTTTTCATAATAACTAATTTTGGTGTTTGGTTGACAAGTGCATATTATCCAAACAATATTGAAGGTTTGATAATATGCTATACTGTAGCATTGCCTTTTTTAGCTAATACATTGGTAGGTTCTATTTTTTATGGTGTTATAATGTTTGGGGGGTATGAAATCCTAAAAAGGAATGTACCTTATTTATATAGAGAATCTATTCATAACTAATAATATACTGAAATATTCTTATTATAAACAGCGCATAACTAATGCTTTTCTATGCGCTGTTTTTTTGCAAACTATTATTTTTAGCCAGAATAATATAGAGACTCCTGATTTTATGTATTCAACAACCGATGCAATTCCTATTATTATTGATGAAGCTGGTCAGAACACTTTCTTTTTAAATATTTATAATCCAACAGTTATACAAGATTTCAAATTAGATGATATGTTCATAGATGGTGCATTACATATACCTTATGGGAGTTATTATTTGTCTAATATGGCTCCTGTAAAAACTGTACCAGATAGTATTTATAATTACTCTCAAATTCATTATATAAGTGGAGATTATGAATCTGGAGAATTAGGTATTTCATTGGATATAGAAGGAAAAGACAGCAGCCTTTTTCGTTTTGTAGGTTTTCGAAAAACTCCACCCGTAATTCATACTGCACTATCTTGGGAAGATGAATTGCAGAATTATTTTATTAGTTATAAACAATTCTCTCCTAATCATTCTGTTTCTGCAAATGTTATGTATCATTTTGAGAATTATCATTTACCTTTATATTCGGAAGGCGTATTTAATAGAAATATAGAGACTTTTCATGGCGCTTTAGGTGTTAGAAAAAAATGGAAATATTCTTCTATAGAATCTAATCCTGCTTTTCAAATATCTCATACTAATAATGATATGATTCCAATATCAAGTATTACTCTATGGAATGATTTTCTTGTTCGTTTTACTTTAAGTAAAAAATTCTTCATATTTATGAAACAGAATTCAAAAATTTTAATAGTAGAAAAGGATAATCAAATACATGAAGTTGCAGAGCATTTATTTCGTCCTATGATTCAATATAATTTTGGAAATTTAATATTAGATTTAGGAATTACTTTTCATGACGGATCGTATGATCCGGAAATAAATATTTTATATTTATATAGTGATTATTACTTCTCTGCAAATCATAATTTTTATAGTCATTTTGAAACTACAAAAAATGCAAAATTTAAAAAAAATAATTATTCTTTATCATCTTTTGATATAGGATATATAGGGGGAATTTCTAAAATAGAGTTAGGCGTATTTCAGACTTCAACTTTAAGTAGTAGACAATTAGGCTTTCAAGAAAAAATAGAATTAGATGTATTTTCGTTACGACTATCCCAAAGAGGGGCTTTATATC
>CAZQYT010000095.1:4897-5856 GCA_964597475.1 uncultured bacterium
ATATTATTTTTTCCACCATCATCTATTTTTCCTTGGGAGGCTAAACAATTTCAACCTTTTATAGGTGTTGACTCATACTACTTATTACATTCTAATAGTGCTAGCATAATACCCCACCAGGTACCTATTTATTCTAATAAGAGTTTACAGGTGCTGGATACACATGTTTTAAATATGAAAGTTGGAATATTAGTTAATCGTTTTAAGCTTTCTTTTCGTTGGGGTAATTTATTAAACTATCCAATTAGAAATAGTAATAGCACAAAACCATTACAATCTATTAATGAATTGGAAGTAGAGTGGCAGTTCTGGAATTAGATATGTATTATCTATTCCAATAAGCAAAATCTCCAGGAAATATCCCAACAGAATAATTTGCAATTTCTTGTCCAGTAATATTCATTACTTTAACCTCTCCAGGGCTTGGAGTGTAGCCATCTTTTATTGCATACCAAACATTATTATTAATTATTTCAACATGATTAACATTATCTTGTATATAATTACCTATTCTGGCAGATGTATTAATATTAAGATTATTTTCTAATGGAGATATTCCTCCATTGTAAGATCTATAAACTTTATTATTATATAGCATTACGGATCCTCCACAAGGCATTCCTGTCCCATATGATTTTTTAATATTGCATTCATCATTAGAGTTTATTATTGATGACCCGTGAAATGTATTCCAATTTTCATCATAATATGTTCTAGAAATGTAAATATTACCATTATAATTAATTAAATTTTGGGGGCCTAGACCCACTTCAATAGTTTTAATTACAGAATTATTTTGTATATCTATTTTACTTATTGATGAAGCACCACTATTTGCAACCCATAGATAATTATTGTAGGCTAATATTCCTTCAGGCATTATTCCCACTTCAATAGTTTCTTCAATTTGCAGATTATCTAGATTTAATACTTTTATATATCCAGGAATTGTGGGGTAA
>CAZQYT010000096.1:0-5826 GCA_964597475.1 uncultured bacterium
CTTCACCATCCCAATACTCTTGAAGTGTACCAGAACCACAATTATTTTCACAGGTATCTTGTGCAAAAGCTAAATAGAATGGATTTATACTAATGAGTATTGTAACGAGCATTCTTATCATTTTTAAAATTACTATTTTCCTTGTGAATTATACAACATGGATTTCAAGCTGTTACATTAGGGCCCGTTTTATATTACTTATAAACTAGAGAAAAAATAAAAGGCTTTTTAATTTAATCAAAAACATAATCTCATTAAATCTTTTTTTATTAATAAAAAAAAGAGAGTTGCTCCTCCTAGAACAACTCTCTTTCAAACAAAAAGGAGACAAAAGATTATCACTGTAATTCTTTATTATCTCTAAATAAATTTATTAGTTTCCATGCAATTAAAAAATGATGTGTATCACTTATTCAACTTAAAATGAATATTAATTCCATGAGATCAACATGGAATTTGGGTTGGATCAACTATTGAGGATAATGTTAACTAAGGTAATCACATCCAAAATGTTAATGGTATCATCCGAATTAAAATCAGCAGAGCCATCATATTCAGAATTCAATACTAAATTAATAGTCAAAATGATATCTTGTATGTTTACAAGAGAATCTCCATTAATATCTCCAAAAACATTATCAGTGCATTCCATATTAGTCAAATATTGTGAAGCAGAAGAAGGCACTTCAAGTAAAGACTCACATGCATCTTGGTTTAAAACGTGATAATTAAGCCAATTTAAAGCATATTCAGCTACTTCTCCTTGTGGATAAGCTGCAAAACCATGCCCATCGCCTGCTCCTTCAAATAATATTTTATCTGTAGATTCAGGCATGTTTACATATATATCTTGCCCTAACATCCCTTCATAATCAGGCAGTTCATTCACTTCAATTTCACCTGTAAATATTAATGATGGAATGGAATGATCAATTAACTCAGGAACCAAACAAAAACAATATGTCACACCATCAAAAATTTCAGCTGGACATAAATTACAATCTTCAAACAAAACAGTTGGATTTAATGAAATTAGCGCTTTAATTGAACCATCCATCATTGCTGCGTCATGAGCTGCTCCACCTCCCATGGAATACCCTGAAACTGCAAAATCATCAATATCAATAAGGCCAAATAAGGGAGAATTAAATCTATTATTTTCCTGTTTAATTGTTTCGATAGCATCCAAAAGGCCTTCGCCTCTTTCTTTATGAGAGTCATTAATTTCATCATTCGGGCCTATTCTCATGGCAATAAAACCATGAGAAGCATAAAATTCTGTCCAACCAGCCATCGATGAACTTCCACTACCCCAACCTGGAGTAAGAACAATACTTTTATAGGGAGGATTAGCATTTATAGGATAATATAAAACTCCATCTTTATAATCAGGACCAATACGGAGTCCTTGAGATTCTGTTATAATTGCATATTCATATGGGCCATCTTGAGTTCCATCACCAGTACCTCCAGAACCACCGCCAATGTCTTGGCATTGTCCCGCATTTTCATTCCATTCACAAAAATCAGGCCAATTTAAACATTCAACATAACCAAGATCACTACACTCTGCAAGAATGACATTAAGTAATAAAGAAACAAATATTATTAATTGTTTTTTCATATCATAAACATATAAAGTAATTGAAACATAGCCATATTGATTTTACAAAGAGTTACATTTTCTCATCGAGAAAAAATCAATTAGATAATTTTTCTTTTCTTTTTTGTGAAAGCCTTTTGTTTTCATCTAATTCCATCTTTCTCAATCGTATGTTTTTAGGAGTAACTTCTACTAATTCATCTTCTGCAATAAATTCAATATGCTGATCCAATGACAATTGTTTTGGTGGCCGAAGATTAACTGTAGCATCTGAAGTTGCACTCCTCATATTTGTTAATTTCTTTTCACGTGTAATGTTAACACATAAATCTTCTGACCTATTACGTTCACCAATTATCATCCCTGCATAAACAGTTGTTCCAACATCAACAAATAGTTCTCCTCTATCAACCATGGCAAGAGAGGCATATGTAGTTACTTTTCCATTTCTGTCAGAAACCAATGCACCACTATTTCTCTGAGGTATCCCGCCAAACCAAGGCTTATAACCATCAAATAATTTATTCATTATGCCAGCACCTTGAGTGTCTGTCATAAATTGACTTCTAAAACCTATAAGCCCCCTAGATGGAATGGAAAATTCCAATGAAACACGACCACTTCCATGATTTTGCAAATTCATCATTTTACCTTTTCTAAGTGATAATTTTTCAGACACAATACCAACTTTATCCTCAGGAATATCTAAAAAAACTTTTTCCATTGGTTCCATCGTCTTTCCATTTTCTTCAAAAGTTATGACACGAGGCTTTGAGACCATGAATTCATACCCCTCTCTCCTCATGGTTTCAATTAATATGGCCATTTGCAATTCACCACGACCACGAACTTCAAAAACATCATTCCTAGGTGTTTTAAGTACATCTAATGATACGTTACTCATTATTTCCTTCTGCAATCTATCATTTATGTGCCTTGTAGTAAGAAATGTACCTTCTTTCCCTGCAAACGGACCAGTATTGACATAAAATAACATGGAAACAGTTGGCTCATCAATTTTAATTCTGGGCATGGGCTTAGGATTGTCATTAGAAGAGATGGTATCTCCAATGGATACCTCCTCTAGCCCTGCTAAGGCAATTATGTCTCCCGCCATAACCTCTTCAACTTGAGTTTTTTTTAATCCGATAAACGTATAAAGAGCTGAAAATTTATGTCCATGGGAAATTTCATCTTTTCCACATAATGAATATTGATGATTCATTTTCAAACAACCATTATTCAATCTACCTATTGCCAATTTTCCTACATATGGATCATAATCCAAATTTGTAACTAAAAATTGAGGTTCATGCTCATCATCTGCAATAGGTCCTTTAATCTTATTAATAATGGTATCAAACAATGGAACTAAATCATTTGATCCATCTTCTAATTCATGATGAGCAATGCCTTCTTTTGCATTTGTATAAATTATTTTAAATTCTATCTGTTCATCCGTTGCATCCAAATCAATGAATAAATCATATACTGCATTAACTACATATTCGATACGTGCATCAGATCTATCAATTTTATTTATCAGTAATATGATTGGTAATTTTTTATCAAGTGCTTTTTTAAGAACAAACCGTGTTTGAGGCAATGGACCTTCACTCGAATCTACAAGTAAAAGAGCTCCATCTACTAAATTCAAACTTCTCTCTACTTCTCCACCAAAATCAGCATGCCCAGGAGTGTCTAAAATATTAATTTTAACATCATTATAATAAACGGCAGTATTTTTTGCAGCAATGGTAATACCACGCTCTTTTTCTAAATCCATTGAATCCATGACTCTATCTTCTATCTGTTGACGTTCATGAAAAGTTCCACTTTGCTTAAGCATTGAATCAACAAGAGTTGTTTTCCCATGATCCACATGAGCAATGATTGCAATATTTCTAAAATTATTTTTTCTCATTTAAAAAAAAAGCCTCCTTTTTAGGAGGCTTTTAATTTTAATAAAAGTAAGTTATTTACTTTCAGAAACAGAAGCTTTTCTATAATCTGTTACTAATTTCTTAAATTCTCCTGCAGCTTTACGTGCACGAGTACCTGCAGCTTTATTACCATTACTTGCAAATGCACCATGATTTTCTTCCAATGCACCCCATAATGTTTTCATGTTATTAAAAAGTTCATTACTTGTAGACATATAAAAATTCCTATAATTAAGTTAATATTTACACTATAATTTAAAACTATTAGTATAGATGCCTAATAAAATTATTTTTTTAACATAAATTTAAATGTCATTTGACTTCCAATATTCTGATCCATCATCCCTACGGAATAGAACTTTTCTAGAAATCAATTCTCTTCTTAATAATGCAATGTCAGAAAATAAATGATGTTCATCTATGATTTTATTAACTTCTTTTTCTGAGTATTTCACATTACAATTAAACTTATCACCCAAAAACATCATGACAGTTTTCTTATCAGAAGGTTTCTTGGGCCATCGAATAACTTCATCAAAATCATTAATTAATTTTTTATTCATAAAAATTATATCTACGGTTCTGGATTCATTATTATAAAAACCACTTGGACTATGTCTAAAATATCAATAACTCCATCAACATTCATATCTGCAATCATGGAATATTCACCAAGTAATACCATGTTTACAATTAATATTAAATCTTGAATATTTAAAATTCCATCTTCATTTACATCACCAGACAATTGGATATCCATATTCATGGCAAATTCAAAAAGAGCATTTTCAATTGAAATAATAGAAAAATAACTATTAACATTACTTAAAACTATTACTCCTATTTCATCAGAAAATGAAATAAACAACTCAGTAGTGCTGCCTATGTCACCTCCATTATGACCAAATAATGTTCCATAACTTGAATCTTTATAATACCAAATAATTCCTTGCTGAGAGTCTATATCTGGATAGGGAATGCTTCTAATGTACTCAATTGTTTCAGCTTCTAGTATTGATCCGCCATTAAAAATACCCTCATTGAGATATGTTGCCATGAATTTTGCAAGATCAGTTGCAGTTGATCTTAATTGTCCTGAGGGATAATCTGCATAACCATAATGTTCAACTGATGTCAAAGTAATCACATTTACATCACTTCCACTTCCATTTTCACCACAAACATCATCATAGTCCGAACAACAATCATTATAATAAGTACACTCAGAATCACAAAAACAAGGATTGCTCTCATCGTATATGCCGCAACCAATATCAAAACACGCATCTCCACTTCCTCCAGTCAATACATACGGAATAGCTAATTGTTCCAAATCGTCAACTTCATGTAAAAACCACGCTGTATTTCCCATTCCAAGAGGTTCAAAAATGTTTTCATTGCAATATTCATTAAATGGCATGGACGAAATAACTTCAACAAGATAACCAATCAAAGCTGCTCCAATATTTGAATATCTATATTGAGTCCCAGGAGCATCATTTGTAAAACATGCATTAGAACCATAAAAATCTCCACCAGAGACTAAATACTCCTCTAAAAAATAGCCAAGTTCTAAATCTGGATCGCCATCATAATAAGTCATCACGTTCCAATGATCTTTAATTCCAGAAGTATGCGTTACAAGCATTTTAAAAGTAATCGGAATAAATGGATAATCTGGATGATTTACATTAAAAGGTAGAAATTGATCAATGTCATCATCCATGTCAAAAAAACCTTCTTCCCATAGTTGCATTAATGCAGTTACCGTAACTGTTTTAGATACAGAAGCAAGCGAAAACATTGTATTTTCCATAACTAGAATCTCTTCATCCAAATTTGCATGTCCAAAATAATGATCCCAAACAATTGAATTGTTTTTTACTATTGAAGCTGAAATACCTGGAATTTGATTAGTAATCATAATGTTTTCTATGAACTCAATCAAATCTTCTTCACTTTTCAAATATGAATTTTCTTGAATGTCATTAAAAATAAATTGTTTTTTATTTGCGCCCTTTATTTCCCTTTGAGAAAATAAAAGTGTAATCATCATGCTTAAAAAAAACAATTTCACAATATTAGCATATAGCATCTATTTAAAGCTCTCCCTTTAAACTCATTTATAATTGAATTTACTTATAAAATCAAATTAAATGCAATTATGACAATCACATGTAAATAAGAAAGCCTCAGTTATCTGAGGCTTTCTTATTCATAAAAACATCTCAACCTTTATTTAATGAGCATGATCTTTTGCATCACGGCATGCTCTTCATT
>CAZQYT010000097.1:0-5798 GCA_964597475.1 uncultured bacterium
ATTTTTTTGAAGAAATTGCAAAATTTAGAGCTGCTAGAAGAATTTGGGCTAAAATATTAAAAGAAAAATATAATGCAAAATCAGAAAGATCTTTAAAATTAAGATTTCACACACAAACAGCCGGATTTAGCTTGACTGCGCAGCAGCCTGAAAACAATATTAGTAGAACAGCATTTCAAGCAATGTCTGCGGTTTTAGGTGGAACGCAGTCATTACACACTAATTCCATGGATGAAACATTGGCATTACCTTCAAAAAAAGCTGCAGAGATAGCATTAAGAACACAGCAATTAATAGCATTTGAAACTGGTGTTGCAAATGTTGTAGATCCTCTAGGCGGTTCTTGGTATGTAGAACAATTAACAGATAAAATGGAAGAAATGGCATATGAATATTTTAAGAAAATTGAAGATATTGGCGGTGTTGTGAAGGGTATTGAATCAGGCTTTTTTCAAAGAGAAATTGCTGAATCAGCCTCTGACTATCAAAAGCGTATAGATAGTAGAAGAAGAATTGTTGTAGGTGTAAATGATTATGTTGATAATGAGAATGATCAGACAATACCAATACTTGAAATAAGAAAAGAAGTTTACAAAGAGCAGCTTAATGAATTGAATGATTTAAGATCTACTAGAGATGAAAAAGAAGTCAAAATTGCAATTCAAAAAATTACAAATGCTTGTTCAAATGGAGAAAATTTAATGCCATTAATTATTGCAGCTGCAAAGGCTTATGCAACATTAGGGGAGATAGTTGATTCAATGAAGATTGTATTTGGCGAATGGACAGAAACGTCAATTATTTAATTATAATTTTGAATAATAATAATAATAATAAATTTAAGCATAAAAATCCTTATACTGTTGGTATTGAGGAGGAGTATATGATTTGTGACCCTGAATCAGGTGATTTGATTAATAGAGCAAATGAAATCATGGACGAATTAGATGCTTCATTAATTGAAAGGTATAGTTATGAGTTAATTTTATCGGAAATAGAAGTTAATACTTCGGTTTGCAATAATGTTAAAGATGCTATGGAAGAGATAGCCTTTTTAAGAAATAATACAAGTGGATTAGGTCGTAAACTTGGTTTTAAATTAGGAATTAGTGGAACACATCCAACAGCATTAAGCGATAATCAAAGTTTTGTTGATAATGAATCATACAAATGGGTTGCAAACCAATTGAGCTATTATGCAAAACGTAATATCACTTTTGCATTACATGTACATATCGCCGTTCCTAATGAAGAGTATGCGATCCATGTTTCTAACGCATTAAGACGTTGGATATCACCTTTATTAGCATTAAGCTGTAATTCACCTTTTTTTGAAGGCAAAAAAACAGGGTTGAGATCATCTAGGACAATGCAATTTGGTGCGTTTCCAAGAACAAATATTCCTAAAAAATTTAATAGTTTTTCAGAATATGAAGTATTGGTAAAGAAATTAATTGAAATTAATTCAATTGAAAAAGCTCGTCAAATATGGTGGAAAATAAGGCCTCATATGGATTTTGGTACAATTGAATTTAGAATGTGTGACATGCAGAGGTCCTTGAAAAATGTAGAGATGATTGCATCATTATGTCAGGCGTTAGTTTATCAAGGAGTTAAAGATTATGATAGTGGTAAATTGATTGAGTCATTTAATATGGAATATTTAAATGATGCTTTATGGAAAGCATCAAGGTTTCCCATGGGAAGTAAGATAATTGATCCAATAAATGAAAATTCATCAACGATTTTGCAACAAATTAATCAAATGAAAGATTATGTAAACAACTCATTAGATTTTTTTAATAATTCACATGTAAATAAACAAATAGATTATATTGTTGAAAATGGTACGGAGCATGATATGCAAATTCAAGTTTATGATGAATGTGGAATGCAAGTTTTAAAGAAATATTTGATGGAAGATATTGAATACAATAATTAAAATGGAGTAAAAAAATGTCTAGAAAAATTGTTCATGTTGTTGGGACTGGCACAATAGGCGAACCGCTAATTGGCTTGCTTTGTGATTTTAAAGAAGATTTAGGTATCGATGAAGTAACCTTTCATAAGAATACTCCATTGACTACTGATCGTTCAAAGGTAAGAAGTTTATTAAATAGAGGTGCAAGGCTTTCCACTGAGGAGTCTAAATTTGATGGTTTTAATGCTATTGGTCTCAAGCCAGAGTTTGAAACTGAAGAATCTATAAACAGAGCTAGTGTAGTAATAGATTGTACTCCTAAGGGATACGGCCATGAAAATAAAAATAAATATTATCAAAAATATCTTCATAATACTAAAGGTTTTATTGCGCAAGGTAGTGAGTTTGGTTTTGGAAAAATGTATGCTAGAGGGATTAATGATCAAGCTTTAGTAGTTAATGAAGATAGATTTATCCATGTAGTTTCATGTAATACTCATAATTTATCTAGTATTGTAAATACATTAGCTCTTGATGAAGGTGCTGATAATTTGATTGAAGGAAGATTTAATTTAATTAGAAGGTCAAATGATTTAAGTCAAACGTCAAAGTTTCTACCATCACCTCAAGTCGGCTTGCATAAAGATGTTGATTATGGTACTCACCATGCAAGAGATGCGGCATTATTATTTAAAACTATCAATATGGATTTAAATTTATTTTCATCAGCCATGATTATTAATACACAGTATATGCATATATTGCATTTTCATTTAAAAGTTAAAAATAAAACTAATGTTCAGAAATTGATTGCAAAATTTGATGCAAATGACAAGATTGCAACCACTGATAAATTAAATGCAAATGAAGTATTTAGCTTTGGACGTGATCATGGGCATTTTGGTAGAATAATGAATCAGGCTGTTATTTCCATTCCATCTTTAAGTGTTAGAAATGGTGATGAGATAACAGGCTTTTGCTTTACACCTCAAGATGGCAATTCACTTTTAAGTAGTGTGTCTGTTACAGAATGGTTTTTATATCCTAATTCATATGAAGATAAAATCCAATGTTTGAAGCCATATTTTTTTGACGAAGTATGATTGGTAATGTGAAAAATGAATTATTACAATATTCATATGATTGTAATAAAGAAATTGGAGAAATGTCTTTTTTATTGGCTTTATCTGGAGGGATTGACAGTATGGTTTTATCTGACTTATTAATTAAATTACAAAAAGACCATAATTTCTCATTGTTTTTCATCCATGTTAATCATAATTATAATAATTTATGTGACATTATGGAAAAATTTGTCATTGAATATTCGGAAAAAATAAATGTACAATTGTTTATTGAAAACATTTCTGTTTCAGATGCAGATAATTTTGAATCTACATCAAGAGTAATGAGGCATGAAATATTTAATTATATATCAAATAAATATAAAATTGATAATATTTTAACTGCTCATCATCAAAATGATCAAATTGAAACTATTTTTATGAAAATTGAAGATGGAGCAGATTGGATATCGAAGGTAGGTATAAGGAGGGAAAATGATAAGATTAGACGACCAATGCTTGATATGGAAAAAGAAAAGATAATGAGCTATGCAAATATAAATAATATAGAATGGATTGATGATCCTTCAAATATGGATACTTCATTTCGTAGAAATAATGTTAGATTAAATAAAATACCAAAACTTTTAAGAAAAAATCAAGAATTTAAATCTAATATTTTAAATATTAGTAAGAAAAATGAAGATAGATTGAAGAGTATAGTTAATAAAATTCCTAATTTGAAAAAACAAGTTGTGATTAAAGATGATGATGAATTTATTTTGATTAATAAAGATAAATTTTCATTATTTTCTTTAGAAGAGATAAAATTATTTTTTTATTATTATATTGAAAAAAAAATCAATTATAAAATAAAAGTTAAAACTAGGTCCTTTTGGCTTCAATTTATTGATTTTATGAATTATGGTAAAACAGGAAAATCTTTTTTCATCGATGAATTACGAATATTAATAAATAGAAATTCTTTATTTGTTTGTAAAAATACTTTTATTACAGAAATAGATAGAGAAATTAGATTTAAAGATAAGATTGGTTGGCATAATACTAGCTTTAATGTTTCTGACACGTCTAGTCTTAATTTTTCTAATGATAAAAAAATATTTATTATTCCTAATGATATATATTGCTCTGGTTTAAAACTTAGAGCGTGGCGCAAAGGAGATAGAATAATATCATCTAACAATGGAAAAAATGTATTACTTAGTAATTTATTTGTTGATAATAAATTGTCATTTTATGAAAAACAGCAACAGCCTATAATGACTAATTTATCTGATGAAATTATTTGGGTACCAGGATTACTCCATGGTAAGATTTCTTTTTTAAACTCTTCCAATTTTAAGATCATAAGATGGGTATGTGATGGATAAATTTTTAGATATAAAGAACATAGACTTTGAAGAAGTCATTACTAAAGGTGAGATAATATCAAAAGTTCAAATAATTGCTAAGGATATGTCTGAATTATTTAAAAATGACATTCCAATTATTATATGTGTTTTGAAGGGTGCATTTTTTTTCATGTGTGATTTGGTGCGTAATCTTGATATTGAATGTGAAATAGATTTCATATCAATTGGTTCATATGCTAATGAAACTATAAGTTCAGGTAAGGTTACTTTGAATCAAGATATAAAATCAAGTATTGAAGGACGCCATGTTGTAATAGTTGAAGATATAATTGATAGTGGTTTAACTGTAAGATTTTTGAAAAAACATTTTAGTGCATATAACCCTAAAACATTAAGATTTGCTACTTTATTATATAAGAGTAAAAAGGTTAGTTTAGATTTTAAAATTGATTGGATTGGTTTTAATATTGATGATGGATTTTTTGTAGGTTATGGATTAGATCACATGCAACTATTAAGAGGTATGGAAAATATTAAAAAAATAAATAAGGGTTAAATCAATTGGATAATAATGATAAAAATAATAATATGTGGAAAACTATAAGTGGGAATTTTATTATTTGGATATTGATAATAATAATTGCAATTACGGCTTTACAATTTTTTTCTACAGATTACAAGCCAAAAACATTAACCTACTCTCAGTTTCAAGAATATGTAAATGATGGTTTGGTTGAGTCAGGTAAGATAGTTGGTAGATCATTTAAGGGTAAATTTAGAGAGCCAGTTCTTATTGAGCAGTCTGGTATGCGGGAGCCAAAACATTATTCTAATTTTGTGACTGTTTTGCCTGAAGTAAGTTTGGAAATGACAGGCCTGTGGGATGATAAAGGTATAATATATAGATTTGAAGAACAGACAACAGGTGTTTTTGAATATTTAATACAGTTTTCTCCTTGGCTGCTAATAATATTTTTTTGGTTTTTTCTTATAAGAAAAATGCAGGGTGTCGGTGGTCAAAATGGAATATTTAATTTTGCTAAAAGTAGAGCTAAAATTATTTCTCCAGATAATCCGAAAACTACATTTAAGGATGTAGCTGGATGTGATGAAGCGAAAGTAGAGCTACAAGAGATTGTAGAGTTTTTAAAAAGACCAGCAAAATATAAAAAAATTGGAGCTAAAATTCCAAGAGGAGCTCTTTTATTAGGAACGCCAGGTACTGGTAAAACTTTATTGGCCAAAGCTGTTTCAGGTGAAGCAAATGTGCCTTTTTTTACAATTAGTGGAGCTGAATTTGTAGAAATGTTTGTTGGCGTTGGTGCTTCTAGAGTAAGAGATTTGTTTGATCAAGCAAAGCAAAACTCTCCTAGTATAATTTTTATTGATGAATTTGATGCGGTTGGAAGGCATAGAGGGGCTGGTCTTGGTGGTGGCCAT